>CAYQUF010000072.1:6373-22497 GCA_964420595.1 uncultured bacterium | reverse complement strand
CGAACTCCCCTAATCGCCTGAATTCCAGGGTTAGGGGAGTTTTCAGATCGGATTACAAATCCCGGTCGGTCACGGCACCCACGCTACTGGTGGAGACGAGTTTGGCGTATTTTGCCATCACGCCGCGAGTGTAGCGGGGTTGCGGGGGTTCCCAGCGATCGCGACGCTGCTGTAACTCCTCATCGCTCGCGTGCAGTTGCAATAGGCGCTGGTGAGCGTCAATGGTAATGGTATCCCCTTCTTGGACCAGGGCGATCGTCCCGCCAACCGCAGCTTCGGGAGCGACGTGACCCACCACCATCCCGTAGGTTCCGCCGGAGAAGCGACCGTCGGTGATCAACCCCACCGAATCGCCCAATCCCGCCCCGATAATGGCTGAGGTGGGGGCGAGCATTTCCCGCATTCCCGGACCGCCTTTGGGTCCTTCGTACCGCACGACCACGATATCGCCCGCTTGGATTTTACCGTCGAGAATGGCGCGCAGGCATTCTTCTTCCGACTCGAACACCCGCGCCGGACCGGTGATTTGCGGGTTTTTGACGCCGCTAATTTTAGCCACTGCGCCTTCGGTGGCGAGATTGCCTTTGAGAATTGCCAGGTGACCCTGTCGGTACATGGGGTTGTCCCACGGACGAATCACCTCTTGACCCGATGGCGGTTCGGCGGGAATGTCGGCTAATTGCTCGGCAATCGTTTGACCCGTAATCGTCAGGGCGTCGCCGTGAATCAACCCATGCTCCAGCAACATTTTCATCACCTGGGGCACGCCACCGGCTTGGTGGAACTGGGTGGTGACGAACCGACCGCTGGGTTTGAGGTCGCAGAGGACGGGCACCTTGGCGCGAATGGTTTCGAAGTCGTCGATGGTGAGTTTGACCCCGGCGGCATGGGCGATCGCGAGTAAGTGCAAGACCGTATTGGTAGAGCCGCCCACCGCCATAATCACGGCGATCGCGTTTTCAAACGCCTTGCGCGTCATCAGTTGGCGGGGCAAAATCTGCTTTTCGATGGCTCGAACCAGCACTTCGGCAGATTTTTTCGTGCTTTCGGCTTTCTCTGCATCTTCGGCTGCCATGGTAGACGAGTACATCAGGCTAATTCCCATCGCCTCGAACGCCGAAGACATGGTATTTGCCGTGTACATCCCGCCGCAGGAACCCGCTCCAGGACAGGCTTTGCGCTCGACTTCGAGCAATTCGGTTTCGTCAATTTTGCCCGCGCTGTATTCGCCGACTGCCTCGAACGCGCTGACAATGGTGAGATCGCGTCCGTCGTAGTGTCCGGGCTTAATCGTGCCGCCGTAGACAAAGATGGCGGGGATATTCAACCGAGCGATCGCGATCGCCGCACCGGGCATATTTTTATCGCAGCCGCCAATCGCCAGCACCCCGTCCATGCTCTGACCGTTGCAGACGGTTTCGATCGAATCGGCGATGACCTCGCGAGACACCAGGGAATATTTCATCCCCTCCGTTCCCATGGAAATGCCGTCGCTAATGGTGATGGTGCCGAACAGTTGGGGCATTCCCCCGGCGTCGCGAATTCCGGCTTCAGCCGTTTGAGCCAAATCGTTCAATCCCACGTTGCACGGGGTAATGGTGCTGTAACCGTTGGCGACGCCGACAATCGGTTTGGTAAAATCGCGATCGCCAAATCCCACCGCCCGCAACATGGCACGGTTGGGACTGCGTTGTACCCCTTGGGTGACAGCTTGGCTTCTCAAATTCTCTGGCATACTCATTCCTTAGTCTTAGTCCAAATCTCTCGATATGCCCTACTTCCGGCGAACCGAGACTGAGGGCGCATCGGCAGTTCGCGCCGATCTCCGTGCCTCCAAATGACTTGCCGCGACCAGATTGGAGAGATTCGACAAAATGCTCTGTTTGACCGAGTGACGGATCGGATCGAATTGTATTGCTTTCGAGGAATCCGGTCTGAATCGGTGACTGGCTGGCAAAGCGGGAACGGTTCGTCTAGACAAGTCTCGAAAGCGACCTGTTTCCGGCACATTGGAAAGGCAGGGGCGTTGTAACTTGCCGCATCACTATACTATAGCTTGTTTGGTGAGGCGAAAATACTTAAATGTTCGACTGTATCGTTATTGGTGCCGGACCGGCGGGTGCCACGGCAGCATACCATCTGGGCAAAGCGGGACGTTCGGTACTGTTGCTCGATCGCGATCGCTTGCCCCGCTACAAACCGTGCGGCGGGGGCGTGTCTCTTCAAATCGCGCAATGGTTCGATTTCGATTTTTCTCCGGCGATTTCGATGAAGGTGCGCCGCCTTCGCTACACTTGGCAACTCGGCGATCCGGTAGACGCTGAAGCCGATCTTGCCGAAACCTTGTGGATGGTGCGGCGAGACGTCTTCGATTTCTTTCTGGTCAAACACGCCCAACGCCAGGGGGTCGAACTGCGGGATGGGACCAAAGCCACGGGACTGGCGTTTCAGGACGATCGCTGGCAGGTTAGCACCAGTGGCGAACCGGTGCGGGGACGATATCTGATTGCGGCGGATGGGGCGAAAGGCAAGATCGCTCAAGCGTTGGGATTGAAGCGCAAATTCAGCATGGCGGGGGCGTTAGAAGCCGAACCCCGACTCGCCGAGCCACCGGAGGCGATCGTTCACTTGGAGTTTGGATTGCTAAAGGGCGGCTATGCCTGGAATTTTCCCAAAGCGGACGGTTACTCCCTGGGGACGGGGGTGTTTCGATCGCAAAAGCGAGGCAAATACGACCTGCGATCGCCCTTAGCCGATTACGCCGCCACCTTTGACATCGACGCCAGCCAAACCAAACAACACGGTCACCCCTTGCTGACTTGGCAAGGGGACATGAGGTTGCACGCCCAAAACGCCCTAATTGCCGGAGAAGCCGCCTGCGTTGTCGATCCGTTTACCGCCGAAGGCATCCGTCCGGCGATCTTTAGCGGCTTGAATGCCGCCCGAGCCATCGATCGCGCGTTAGGAGGCGACGGTAACGCTCTCGAAGACTACACGCGGGTGATGGCACAACAATGGGGGACGCAAATGCGTTGGGCGAATCGGCTGGCACGATTGTTCTACGCGATGCCGAACGTCGCCTATCAGGTGGGCGTGAAGCAGTCGGGTCACACCACCACCATCGCCAAATTATTCTCTGGAGAGCGAACCTACGCCGACGTTGCCCAGCGGGCGATCGCCCGGTTGCTCGGACGGTGAAAACGCTCCCCATCTCCCCCTTCCCACAACCATACTGAAACTGCCCTTCGACCCCAGAACGAAAAGAAAGGGCGATCGATCCTTCATCTGGGGTCGCTTATAGCTATATCGATACCATTGAGAAGCGATCGCGATCGCCCGTTTCGATCTGTGCGATCGTATGATTTCGTGACGCGATCGATTTAATTTTGTCAGATTGTTGGATCGTACGAACCCTCGTTCGCGATTCCTTCTCTCAACCGGCGCTCCCAATCAAACCGGGATACATCGCTGGTTGAACTCGCAAGGTAAGGATTAAAGATTGGAGAAACAAATTCTATGAATGCAGATGAAATTTTGCGTCGCTATGAGGCAGGCGAACGGGAATTCCGGGAAGCCAACCTAATGAAAGCCTACCTCAAAGGCGCGAACCTGAGTGGGTGCAATCTACGAGAAGCCAACTTGCAAGGGGCAAACCTCGAAGAAGCCGATTTAAGCGGGGCGAACTTACGAGAAGCCAACCTGCAAGGGGCGAACCTGACGCGATCGAAGTTGCGACAAACGAACTTAATTGCCAGCAATCTCATCCAAGCCGATCTTTGTGATGCCGATCTCACTGAAGCCAACTTACGCGGCGGCTATCTGGAAGCCACTCGCTTGCATCGGGCAACTTTGACCGAAGCCTCCCTCAACGAAGCCGATATGAGTCGGGCTGAATTGATTCAAGCCAAACTCGGCGATGCCAATCTCAGCCGCGCCAATCTCAATGAAGCCAACTTGTCTCGGGCAACACTCGACGGTGCCAATCTGACCATTGCCATTCTCAGTAATGCCGTTTTGGAAAATGCCAATCTCAGCAAAGCGGTACTCAATGGTGCGAATCTGTCTGGGGCAAATTGCTGTCAAGCCGATTTTAGCTTTGCCAAACTGAGCGGTTCCAATCTGGCTGGTGCCAATCTATCGCAAACGCAACTCAGGGCAGCCAACATTAGTTGGACGACCATGCGGGGGGTCAATTTGCAAGAGGCGAGTTTGTATCGCACCAAATTGAGTTGGTCGAATATGACGGGGGCGAACTTAATCGATGCGGTTTTAATTAGTGCCGACATCCAAAAAACCAACTTGCGCGATGCGAAATTAAAGGGCACGATCATGCCCGACGGCACGACGTATCATTACAATTAATCGCGGGAGCAAACGATCTTTGGGGTTATCGATCGAATTTAGCGCGTTCGTAATGGTTTAACAGTCCGCTTTCAACCATTAATTTGGGCCACAGGAGCAAGAAAAATCCCATCCAAGCGAGAACGGGAACGGCAACGATAATGGAGATCCAAACCGTACGAAACAGTAGCCAACTCGCACCAATTAGGGTAATTCCCGTTAGGAGAATCGACCACGGCTGGCACCACCACGGTTTGTAATTCCAGGGGTTCTTGGGTTGTCCGTTTGACGAATCGTTCATCGGTATCGCTCAACTTTTAATAGCACACGCGCGTTCCCACTGTTCGGGAGTGACTCGAAAGTTCGTACTGTTGGGGGCGCGAATCACTAACAAGTCTTTTAAAATGGCATCGTGTTTGAGTTCGTGACGGCGCAGGGGTTGTCCGAGCAGTTTGCGCAGAAA
Organism: uncultured bacterium; assembly: GCA_964420595.1. Classification (GTDB taxonomy): domain Bacteria; phylum Cyanobacteriota; class Cyanobacteriia; order Cyanobacteriales; family Geitlerinemataceae; genus CAYQUF01. The sequence goes on along the minus strand of CAYQUF010000072.1, from coordinate 17,693 downwards.
TCGAATTTTGGCTTGAAGTTTGCCTTCCGCCCGCTTGGGATCGATCCAGTAGTCTTTATCGGAGAGTTCTTCGCGGGGTTTGGCGGGTTCGATGACTTCGGCGATCGCGTAAATGCCCGCTGCTTTGCCCGCCATCCATACTAAAACGCCGTCTCCCGGTGCAATTTCTTTGGCATATCGCGTCACCAACCACGGCATTTCGTCAAAGTCGCGAATGCCATCGAGAATGCGATAGTATTTGGGATTGCCTTGAAAGAGCCAATATGCCATTGTTCAGTTACTATTCACCAGTCGCCAGTCGTCAGTTCCTCGGGTGCTTGCTGGGGGTGGTAGCGGATCTAGGTTTGGAGTTTGAACAAAACCGACGCGATCGAGCGGCCAAAATCGAAACCACGCCCGACCGATAATTTTATCTTCGGGTAAAACGCCCCATACGTGGGAATCGTTGCTGTTGTTGCGATTGTCGCCCAAGACGTAAATTGCGCCCTCGGGAACGATGCGGGGACGGCGTTCGTAATTGGGCGGGGCTTTGATGTATGCTTCGGCGAGGGGTTGACCGTTGACGTAGACGGTGCCATCGCGAATGGCGACGGTTTGACCGGAGTGGGCGATCGCGCGCTTGATGAAGGCTTGATTGTCTTGATAGCCCAGGTCTTGCAAGGTTTCGGGCGGGTTGAACACGACGATTTCCCCCGGTTTCGGCTCGCGCCAGTAATACGAGACTTTTTCAACCACCAAGCGATCGCCAATGGCTAAGGTCGGTGCCATCGAATCGGACGGGATGTAGCGGGGTTCGGCAACAAACAGGCGGATCGACAGGGCGAGAACCAGCGCGATCGCGACAATTTGAACGTTTTCCCGCTGCGATCGCCACAATTGCAACCAACGGGGTGTATTTGCCAATTCCTGTTGTTCGGAGGTCATACGCAGGGGAGTCGAGAGCGCTCGTTTGGACAATGCAGACAGACGGCGATCGCCAGCCTTTTGCCACTATATCGCGATTGCCGACCGATAACTGCACCGAATGCGGCGAGGCAGCATTCACGACCCGCGACATTCGATTCTGCCTCCAATGCTCGGAGTGCGGCAACTCGTTCGACGATCGCCACGCAACTCCGTAACATCACTGAAAGTCGAAACTTGAATCGAACAAAAATTTGAAATATAGGTAGTATTACGGTTTTACAACGAGGAAATTAAATTATTGTACTAGCTCAATTTCACGATTGTTAAACCCACTTTTAGAGAACTCGCGCGATCGACAATCTTTGCCAAAACTTTACGGAAAATGCGAGTTTCCCCCCTAGTGACTTTATCTACCATCCCTTACGATTGAACCAGAAAGTTGAGAAGTGTCTCGTATAGGGACTTTGCTCTCTCAGCGACCGAACAATGGCTACAGCTTCCGATGAAGGGTGCTAGAAATTAGCAGAAGGGAAGGGCGGAAACATCAGAAGCTTATACAAACTCAGTTTTTAGTCTCGCGATTCACTCAACTTGTAGAATTTGGAGTTCCCGAAGGTCATCACGATGTTTAACACTGCTAAATACCTTACTATTGCTGCTGCCACCGCTGGTCTACTCGCCGTCACCGGCGGACAAGCCAACGCCGGAACCATGGTCGGCGATTGGAATTACGCGATCGACTCGTTCGAGGACAACACCGGCGGTTCGGACTTTGAAATGTTCGGCATTGCCATCAAGCAAGATAAAGAAACCGTTACGGTGGGTATCAACGCCGGAATGGGAACCGACGGGGTCACGAGTCGGTGGCGAGTTGACGATAACAACATCAACTTCGGCGATTTAATGTTTAACTTTGGCGAAACTCGCTATGGCGTCCACTTCGCCGAAGGCAACGATTCGTTTGACAATGAATCTGGCGGATTGGCAGCACTCGGTCTGTATAGCGACATTACTACCAAGGATGTCACGCAAGCCAATAACGGTCATAAGTCGCTGAAAAAACATAATAAAGCCAGCGGCTGGCACAACTCCTTCGGCGACCTGAAATCGAGCGAGATGTCGTACTACGAACAAAGCCGCAGCGCCCCGGTTTCAATCGCGAGCGGCACGAAAGTCGAAAACGACGGCTTCACCACTTTAGGCGCAAGCGCCTTGGCTGAAGCGGGATTGGATTTCACTCAAGTTGACGAAGGCGTCGCTGGCAGCCATACCTTTGGCTTTAGCTTCAACAAGACCGAAGAGATGGTCGGCGATTTCGTCGCGCACCTGTTCTACGAATGCCTTAACGACGGGATGGCGATTGAAGGCAGCCTCGCCGCCGTTCCCGGCAACTCTCCCGAAACTGGATCGGTTCCCGAACCGTCTAGCCTGCTCGGTTTGAGCTTGTTCGGCTTGTCTGTGGCGGGCAATCGCCTGCGCCGTCGCGAAGGTGCTGCGAATTCGTGAGCCATCACGGCAAACCCTCCTCAACGACAGGAACGACCCCTTCCATTCGGGAGGGGTTTTTTGTGCGATCCATCCAGCATCAATGGGAGCCGCAACCCGCGATCGCGCTAAAATGCACTTAACCCTTACCCAATTAAACTGAGGGGCAAGAACCCAGGTAAATCGCTACAGATCGATGAGTATAATCGGGAGAACAGTCCTGCCGTTAGTTCCAAAAGTACGGGTGTAGTATCCCCAATTGCCATGGTTCGACCTTTACCAATGCTGATTCGATTCCAACAGGGGTACCCGGTATAGATGCAGCTTAAGCTCACCCAAAACATTTGGCGATGGCGCACGATGTTCGTCATTGCGCCCGGTATTGCCGTTGCCACGATCGCCCTTGGTTTGAGTGGCATCTTGCAATTGTTAGAGTGGGCGACGCTCGATTGGTTTTTCCGCATCCGTCCCCAAGAACCGCCCGACCCGCGTATCGTCCTGGTCACCATTGAAGAATCGGATCTCGATTACGTAGGGCGCTGGCCGATTCCCGATATCGTGCTGGCGAAAGCGATCTCGATCGTTCAAACGCAAAATCCTAGTGTCATCGGCGTCGATATTTACCGCAATCTCCCCGTCCCGCCCGGTCGCGATGCTCTCAATCAAGTCTTTCGCTCGTCCCCCAACCTGGTCGGTATTGAAAAATTCGTGGGGGAGAAGGTTCCGCCCGACCCGATTTTGCAAGATTTAAATCAAGTGGCGCTGGCTGATTTAGTCGTGGATGCGGACGGGAAAGTCCGTCGCGCCCTGATGTCGATTCGACCGCAAGATAACGGGCAAATTCGCCTGAGCTTGGCGGCGCGGCTGGCGTCAACGTACCTGCGGCAACAGCACGGGGTGGAATTGGAGCAGCTCCAGAAGGGTCAGCTCGGTTTGGGCAAGGCGGTGCTTGTTCCGTTTCAGGAAAATGACGGGGGATACATTCGCGCCGACAATGGCGGATACCAGCTTTTGCTCAACTATCGCGGTCGCCGAGAGGAGTTCCAACAGATCTCGTTGCGCCAGGTGCTGACTCGCCAGGTTCCGCCCAACTTGATGCGCGATCGCATCGTGTTGATCGGGGGAGTTGCCGAAAGCCTCAACGACCTGTTTCACACGCCCTACAGCAGCGGCGATCCCTGGGGCAATGCCGAGCAAATGTCCGGTTTGGCGATTCACGCCAATGCTATCAGTCAAATTGTCAGTGCGGCACTCGACGGTCGCCCGCTGATTCGGGTCTGGTTGGAACCGATCGAGTGGCTGTGGGTGTTGTTGTGGTCGCTGGTGGGAGTGGCGATTAGCGAGATTTTGTTGGATTCGCACCGATTTCGACGGAATAGGCTGCCCGGACGGACGGTGCTAGGGGTGATTGTCTTGGGTGGCGTTTTGGTAGGCAGTACCTATTGCCTGTTTTTGTCGGGGTGGTGGGTGCCGACGATCGCGCCGTTAATTGCCCTGAGCGGATCGGCGATCGCGACGGCGAGTTACAAGACCCATCGCTGGCAGCGTTTGGCGTCTCTCGATAGCTTGACTCAGGTGGCTAACCGTCGCTGTTTTGACGAATATCTCAATCGCCAGTGGTCTCGCAATACTCGCAACAAGCAGTATTTATCGATCGTGCTGTGCGATGTGGACTGTTTCAAACTCTACAACGATACCTACGGTCACCAAGCCGGGGATGCGTGCTTGCAGCAGGTGGCGCAAGCGATTTGCTATGGGGTGCGCCGCACGGATTTTGTCGCCCGTTACGGTGGGGAAGAGTTTGTCGCGATTTTGCCGGAGACGGATGCCGAAAGTGCTTTGCAGGTGGCGCAGCGAATTCGCGATCGGGTCAAAGCGTTGCGGATCGAACACGCCAGTTCCACTGCCGATCGCTATGTGACCCTCAGTTGCGGCGTGGCGACGACGACGGTCTGTTTGGATACTTATCCGTCGGAATTAATTCTCTGTGCCGATCGCGCGTTGTACGAAGCCAAGAGCAAGGGACGCGATTGCGTTATTCTCGCGCCCAATTCGCCTTCGGCAGCTTAACGGAGGAAGTCCCTCAGCTCTCTAGTCCCTGTTAGAAGGCTGTTGCAGGTATCGTTCCACTAAAATAATGGCGACGATGTCGTCGATCGCTCGCGGTGGGGTTCTCATGCCCCGAGGCACCAGTCGCGTCAGTCCTTTGGGGGGATACAGTTGCCAGTAGCGATCGCGCGCTTCTAGGGTGCTGTAACGCTCGTCAATTCGGACAATTTCGATCGAGGGAGGCAGTATCGGTTCGATTTGTTGCTTCCATTGCTTCGAGGTCGTGCGATCGCCCATGACCAGGGTTTCGACTCCGTAGCGATCGCACCAGTCGCGAATTGTCGAGAGTGCCTCGACCGCGCTCACCACGCGATGTTCGCCAATTGCGCGATCGTCCCCCACCAATGCCAAACCGCACTTATCCCGTCCCGGATCGAATCCCAAGAGTGTCATAGTTTTACAAGGCAACAGGGGGTAGAAGGCTACAGGTAACGGGTTGCGGATGGTGTGGGCGGTTCGCGAACCGCCTGGACAACGCCTTATTCGGTACGAAACACCACCTCGCCATCGCGCACGGCAGACAGTTCGATCCGTAGCGGTTCGGCTGTATAGGTTAAATCCTGGGCGATCGCCTGAATGTCGAGGGAGCGATCGTACTCTCGCAACTGTTCGACAAACGCGATCGTGGTTTCGGGACGACCGTCGCCGATTTGCACCCGCTCTGCCAAAATACCATTGCGACGGGCGCGAAAGCGAGAGGCTTCGATCAAAAAATCGAGTCGCTGTAAAATTTCCTTCTCGCTCATCTCGGATGGATCCACCGACGTTTCCGCCACCACTTCCCCCGCCTCGAATACCACCTGATTGCGAATGGCATCGGCAAACACCTGCACGTTTTGCTCCCCCAAAATATAGTTTCCCGCCGCTAGAATCCGCACCACGTAGTCCTGTCCGTCGCGAATCTGCTCGATCAGGCGTTCCACCTCCGCTCGGGTGATTTGCACCACTTGTCGGTCTACGGCTTCGCCGGGTCGAGTTTGGGCGATGGCGGTACGATTGGCTTCACGCAACAGGCGATCCACCGCTTCCGGGGCGGCGTCCGGTTCCAACACGCGCACCACTCCCGATGCCAGCACTTGACCCCGACGCACGGCGACGCTTCCCTGGCGCAGGGATTGAAAATCTCGCTCCAAACTGGCAATTTGCCGCTCTAAATAATTCTGTTGGTTCGTCAGTTGTTCCAGCAATACCTCCCGTTGCGCCAGTTGTTGCGACTGTCGCAGCAATTGCCGCTCTTGCTGGGCGAGTTTTTGCCGTTGGGCTTCGAGTTGTTGCTGATTTTGCTCGATTTCGGCGTCCCGTTGGGCAATTTGCGCTTGCACTTGCTGCTTTTGACGAATCAGGTCTTGGCGTTCGGCTTGCAGGGTGTCAATTTCGGTACTGAGACTTTGCTTCTGGGCTTGAGTTTGGCGTAACTGGGCTTTCGTGCGTTCCCGTTCGGCTTCGGCGCGGGCGCGTTCGGTTTCGGCTCGCTGGCGTTCGGTTTCGGCTTGCGCTCGGGCGGCTTCAGCCCGAGTTTTTTCGACGTCGAGTTGTTGCAGTTGCGCTTGGGTTTGCTGCAATTGCGCCTCGGTGCGCGCTTGTTGTTGCAGGGCTTGCGACAGTTTGCCGAGGGTGGCTTGCAACGACTGCTCGATCGATTTGAGTCGCTGTTGGGCGACAATTTGCTGCGATCTGGCTTGGTCGAGGGTTTGCTCGACCTGCTGTTTTTGCGATCGCGTCTGTTGCAAGTCTTCTCGGGCGCGGGAGAGATCTTGCTGGATTTCTTCGAGTTCGAAGACCCCGGTGCGCAGTTGCTTGTCGGCGATCAATAAAATCGCTAGGGTGGAGGCACTAATCAGGCTGCCGGTGAGAATGGTAATTAAAACCGCCGTTTTGCGAGGGCGCAGATTGAATAAACTCAGCCGGGCTTTCCCGACGCGAGTGCCAATGCGATCGCCCGCTGTTGCCAGGACTCCTCCTAAAATTAAAATCGCCAAGATCAGAATGTACCCAGTGGTCATGCGTGCTTGCCGCTAGGATGTAACGGCGGTGGTTGACGACCGAGAGGAGCGATCTGAACGTGCGAGCGATCGCAAAGCGGGTTCCAACCGACTGTATCGCGCGCCACTGCTAGCACGCCTGTCGAGCGCGCCCGAGCGAACGAAACTCCCCCCTAATGCTCGATTGCTATTGTAGTTTGGGGGGTAACGGTGTCACCGATCAAGTGAATTGCTGGCTGAGGGCGACGGGATTGTGGACGGTAATTTTCTTCTTGTGGATCGAGATCATCTCGTCTTGGCGCAAATCCCCGAGCAAGCGAGTCACCGTTACGCGGGTCGAGCCAATCGCTTCGGCGATCGCCTGGTGGGACAGCTTCAGGTCAATGGTAATGCCGTCGGTGCTGGGAACGCCAAAATCGCGGCATAAAATTAACAGAAAGCTGACCAGCCGCGATCCCATATCCCGGTGCGCCAGGGTTTCGATCATCATCTCGGTTTGCAGGATGCGCGAGGACAGTCCTTGCAGCATCAGCATCGACAGTTCCGGATCGTCTTTGAGCGCTTTTTCCACTTGTTCGATGGGCACCGACAGCAGTTCCACCGGCGTAAATGCTACGGCGTGATAGAACCGATCCGAGCGGTGTCCGGTAATCAGCGACAGCACCCCGAAGACGCTGTTTTCCCGCAGCAGCGCCACGGTGATTTCTTCGCCCGCTTCGTAGACGCGCGACAGTTTCACGGCTCCTTTGAGCAGGAAGTAAACCCGTTCGGCGGGATCGCCGGGAAAGAAGATGGTTTTCCCTCGCTCGAACGATTCGACGACCGGGGGAAATGCCCCGCCGCTCATTTGGCGAAATACGCCTGCTAGCGGTCTATCTTGCGTCACGACCATTGTCCTCCTCCTTGATACCCTCGTTGATTGCTGGTGAAATGAAGTCCTGATGGCAGTTGTTCGAGTAGAAATCCATAACAAATAATTGTACGAGCTTGAGATAAAGTCCGATGTTTTAGACTATCGCGATCGCCTCCGAGAAGTGGGATGAGAACTTAATGGGCGATCGCTGTTTTATTCGAGCAGATTGCTGATGGATTCGAGCAACATTGCTGGTGTTTTAAATCCGATCGCTATAGCGCTAGTTTGTCCGACACCCCCTTGTTTAGCAGTGATTCGATTGCCCTCCAAGATAAATGCTCGACTGGCTGCCGTTTATCTCGAATGCCATTTCGATCGCGATCGCGCCCGAGAAATTTGCCTACCTCCATCTCGGTCGCATCTCGATTCAATCTTATCCAAAATTGGTTCGGACTCGCGCTTCGATCTCGTACCAGAGATCGAATGATTGTTGGGATCGTGCCAGCCGCTTTAACACTCACGTTTCAACCCTATTGTTGTCTTATTGTAGCAAGTTACACGTTGAATTGGACTTGTTATGCACGTCGGGCGATCGCTGTCAACCCCCCATCAAGAGAGCGCGAGCAAATACGAGCCATCTCTGTGAACCCATTGCGATCGCGCTACTCAGATGGTGTCGGCGCGTACTGTTTCGATAAGTTAAACTGAGTTCAACCGGGGTTTTTGTACTTCTCGCTACATAAATCTTTACCAATTTTGCCCCGTCGCGGCTCCTGTTTGCCCGTTCCCCCTCGGCGATCGCGTGGTAGGGGTCGCCTGGAATGATAATCTTGACAATATCTTTGTCGCCTCGCCAAGATATGCGGCGGCAGGTACGCCATGCCAACCTTAGCTGGCACGTACTTGACGGCGGAAGCGGATTTGATTTTCAACACGAAACCTTATGTTAGACCTGACCGGAAAAAACGCTCTCGTGACTGGCATCGCCAACGACCGCTCGATTGCGTGGGGAATTGCCCAACAGTTGCACCAAGCCGGGGCAAATATCGGCGTCACCTATCTCCCCGACGATAAAGGTCGCCACGAAAAGAAGGTCGCCAGCTTGGTCGAACCCCTCAACCCGAGTGTGTTTGTGCCGTGTAACGTCCAAGATGACGCACAAGTGCAATCGACGTTCGAGGCGGTGCGCGAAAAATGGGGCAAACTCGACATCCTGATTCATTGTCTCGCCTTCGCCGGAAAAGACGAACTCACCGGCGAGTTCAGCCAGACCACCCGCGAGGGATTCAAACGCGCCCTCGAAATCAGTTCCTATTCGCTGGTGCAACTGAGTGCGGCAGCCAAACCCCTCATGAGCGAAGGGGGCAGTATCGTTACCCTCACCTACTTGGGCGGCGTGCGGGTGGTGCCCAACTATAACGTGATGGGAATTGCCAAAGCAGCGTTAGAGATGAACGTGCGCTATCTCGCCGCCGAGTTAGGCTCGCAAAACGTGCGCGTCAACGCCATTTCTGCCGGTCCGATTCGCACCCTCGCCTCTTCCGCCGTCGGTGGCATTCGCGACATGATCCGCCACGTGGAAGAGATTGCTCCCCTCGGACGCAGCGTGACGCAACAGGAAGTGGGCAATGCAGCGGCATTCCTGTGCAGCGATTTGTCCTCGGGCGTTACCGGACAAGTGCTGTACGTGGATGCGGGGTATTCGATTATGGGAATGTAAGGGCGAGTGAGGGCTTGGCAACCAAGCCCCTACCGTCTCGATGTCAGTTTTTTAGGCACTAGAGCATTTGCTAGATTGCCGAGGCAAACGCTCCTGTTGCCCGTTTCTCCTGTGTCTCGCATGTCACGAATCACCGATCTATGACCCTTTCTGCGCAACTGTGGCAAGCCAATCTCGACCTCGCCGAAGCTTGCTTGAATCACCCCTTCGTACAAGGAATTGGGGACGGAACCTTACCGCGCGATCGCTTTGCCGATTACGTCGGACAAGATGCCTTTTTCCTGGAAGCGTTTGCCCGCGCCTACTCCATTGCTGCCGCGAAAGCCCCGGATTGGAAGGGATTTCAACTGTTTCACCACTTGGCGGGAGGCGTGTTGGAAGAATTGCAATTGCATCAAGGTTACGCCAGCGAGTGGGACGTCGATTTAAACGCCATTGCCCCCAAAGCTGCCACTCGCCACTATACCGACTTTCTCCTTGCCACCGCTTGGGGAAGCGATTCCGGGACGACCGCCGCCGCTATGACTCCCTGTATGCGCCTGTACGGGTTTTTAGGGCAACAACTGGCAAAAGACGGCATTCCCGACCATCCGTACGCTCAATGGATCGAAACCTACAGCGGCGATGAATTTCAGCCGCTGACCGCCGAATTAGATCGCGCGATCGATCGCTATGCTGAAGACACGAGGGAGGTGGAGTCTGCCTATCGCTACGCCATGCGCTGCGAGTTTGATTTTTTTGAAGCGGCGTGGCAGGGAGGTTAGGGAGATGGGGAGCATCCGGTCATCATTTCATCACGATTGCTTTCCAAATTAGCAGCGAGCGATAACAATTAATTTAACTGCGTGTTAAAGGGGACGATCCATGAGCGAATCTGGATTCAAACAGGGTCTTGAAGGGATTACAGCGGCGGATTCTGCCATTTGCTTTGTCGATGGCTATAAAGGGATTCTCGAATATCGGGGCATCCCGATTCAGGAACTCGCTGCGAAAAGTAACTTTCTCGAAACCGTCTATCTCCTCATCTGGGGTCAGTTGCCCACTCGCGAGGAACTCGACGACTTTGAAACTGAAATTCGCTTCCATCGACGAATTAAATACCGAATTCGGGATATGATGAAATGCTTCCCGGAAAACGGTCACCCGATGGATGCATTGCAGGCTGCGGCGGCATCGTTGGGATTGTTTTATTCTCGTCGCGTCTTGGACAATCCCGAAGATATTCGCGTGGCGGTGGTGCGGGTCATCGCCAAAATGCCGACGATGGTGGCGGCGTTTCAGTTGATGCGCCAAGGAAACGACCCGGTGAAACCGCGCGATGATTTGGATTATTCGGCGAACTTTCTCTATATGCTGACCGAGCGGGAACCGGACGAATTGGCGGCGCGGGTGTTCGATACTTGCTTGCTGTTGCACGGGGAACACAGTATGAATGCTTCCACGTTCTCGGCGCGGGTGACGGCTTCGACGCTGACCGATCCCTATGCGGTGATTGCGTCGGCGGTGGGAACGCTGGCGGGTCCGCTGCATGGCGGTGCGAGCGAGGAGGTGTTGGATATGCTGGCTGATATTGGGTCGGTAGACAACGTTCCCGCTTACGTGGACGATTGTATTGCCAACAACCGTCGCGTTATGGGATTCGGACACCGAATTTATCGGGTCAAGGATCCCCGCGCCACGATTTTGCAGAATTTAGCCGAGCAATTGTTCGAGAAGTTGGGACGCGACCCGTATTACGATGTGGCGCTCGAACTCGAACGGGTGGTGACGGAACGGCTGGGATCGAAGGGAATTTATCCAAATGTGGAGTTTTATTCGGGTTTGGTCTTCCGTAAGTTGGGCATTCCCAACGATCTGTTTACGCCAATTTTCGGGCTAGCGCGTGCGGCGGGTTGGCTGGCACATTGGAAGGAACAGTTACACGTAAATCGGATTTATCGTCCGACGCAAATTTACGTGGGCGAGCAAGATCGCGCTTATATTCCGGTAGGAGAGCGATCGGTTGTCGCGGCGAAATCGTAGTTTGTTAAAGGGATTTGAAATGGGGCGATTGTTCGATCGGCGATCGCTCCGTTTGCTGTAGGTTCGCGAACCACCCGTACCATGTTGTAGCATTTCAGTATAATCAATCGTCGGGCAAATCGCCAAACCGTTCTCGATATCGAGCTAACATTTCCTCCAAATTTTCGGCACGCTGGCGTTCGCGATTGGCGCGTGCTTCCGCCTCCCGTTTCGCCTGTGCTAATTCATCGGGATTCAATAACT
>CAYQUF010000072.1:0-6273 GCA_964420595.1 uncultured bacterium | reverse complement strand
AAAGATGAGTATACGTTTCCGCCACGGGTTCGCCGTCACTGCTGGGATACACGAGCTGCGATCGCTCTTTTTTCGACAAAAATGAAGTCATAACCGTTCGCCGTCAACGATGCGCGCGTTAAACTATTTTAACCTCTCCTCTACCGACCCTCAGGGCGATCGCATTGTCAAGATGCCCGAAAATCATTAAGATAGACTTAATTTTTATTACAAATCATTAAATCCATTCCATAGATAGGAAGTTATATGGTTATCTTTGCCCGATCGCCCCTAAAACGATCGCCCCCTCGCTCGCTCCTTGTCCTCACCCTCGCCACCAGCCTCGGACTCATCGGTTGCACCGACGCCATCGCCCCCAAAGTCGAAGCGCAACCCGAACGCCAACAGGGAGAATCCAAACCCGCCGTCGAAGTCAAAACCGCCCGCCGATCGCGCTTGCGCCCCGCTCCCAGCCACACCGGAACCACGCAACCGGTTACCGAAGTCTCCTTGCGCGCCCGGATCGAAGGTCGCTTGCAACAACTCAACGTTGACGTGGGCGATCGCGTCGTTGCCGGACAAATTCTAGCACGACTCGACGACGCCATCGTGCAAACCGAAATCGCCGAAGCCGAAGCCGAACTCGCCGCCCGCCAGTCGGAAGTCGCTCGCTTGCGCAACCAAGTTAGAAGCGCAGAGATTCAAGTCGAACAAGCGAAAGCCGAACTCCAACAAGCTCGCGCCGACGCCCGCCGAATGCGCGAATTAGCCGACGCCGGTGCCGTCTCCGCCCAGGAAGCAGAATTGGCGCAAACCGAAGCCACGGTCGCCGAACAAACCCTGCGCTCCCGACGGGAACAAATCGCCATCGCCCAGGGAGACGTCAGCGCCGCCCTCGAACGCGCCAACGCCCAGCGATCGCTTATCGCCCAAGCCAGAGAACGCCGCTCTTACACCACCCTCACCGCTCCCATCTCCGGCGCAGTCTTAGCGCGCGTCAGCGAACCCGGTAACTTGGTGCAACCGGGCAACGAAATCCTGAAACTGGGGGACTTCAGCCAAGTCAAAACCCTCGTCCCCGTCTCCGAACTCGACCTCGCCGACATCGAAGTGGGACAAGCCGCCAGGGTGCGATTGGACGCCTTTCCGGATCGCCCCCTGACCGGACGCATCAGCCGCATTTCTCCCGCCGCCGATCCCGAGACTCGCAAAATCCCCGTCGAGGTCACCATTGCCAATCCCGACCGACGCATTGGCAGCGGTTTGCTGGCACGAGTCACCTTCGATCGCGCCGAGAGTCAGAAAATCGTGGTTCCCGAAACCGCCGTGCAAGGCGAATCCACCATCTTCGTCCTCAACCGCAGCGGCGAGACCGCCACCGTCACCGAGCGAACGGTTACATTGGGCGATCGCTTTGAGGGTCGCGTCGAAATCCTCTCCGGACTTGACGTTGACGAGCGATTTGTCGCCCGCAGCAGCCGTTCCCTCAAATCCGGCGAACCCGTCCGTCTCAGCGCCCTTTCCGAACAGTAGGAGCCTCCATGTCCGGTTTTAGCATCACCGCCACCGCCATTCGCCGCCATATCGGCACCCTCGCCCTCACCGCCACGGCGATCGTTTTGGGGGTATTTTTCTTACTTCAAATCCAAGTGGATCTGCTGCCCGCCATCACCTATCCCCGCATTGGCGTCCGCTTGAGCGCTCCCGGGGTGTCCCCGGAAGTGGCGGTCGAGGAAGTGAGCAAACCCCTGGAACAAGCCTTACGCGCCACCGAAGGCATCGTCCAGATTTACTCCCAAACCCGGGAGGGACGGGTGCGCCTCGACCTGTACTTCCAACCGGGGGACGACGTGGATCGCGCCCTCAACGAAGCCACGGCTGCGTTTAATCGCGCCCAGGGACAACTGCCCGAAATTGTCGAAGATCCGCGCATCTTCAAATACGAGCCGTCCCAATTACCCGTGTACGAATTTGCCTTACAGTCGCGATCGCTCCCCGACGTAGACCTGCGGGTGTTCGCCGATGAAGAACTGGCGCGGGAATTGGGCATCGTGGCTGGGGTGGCGGCGGTAGACGTGTCCGGTGGGGTAACCGAAGAGGTGCAGGTGCGCGTCGATCCGCAGCGGTTGCAATCCTTGGGGTTGGGACTGGGAGATGTCTTAGCTGAGTTAGGCGCGCGCAATGTAGACGTGTCGGGGGGACGGTTGCCGGGGGAGGTGGAAGAACCCCTGACCCGCACCGTGGGACGGTTTGAGACAGCAGAGGAAATTCGCGACCTCGCCTTTGACCGGTCGGAGGACGCCGGAGCGACCCGCCGGGTTTACTTACGCGAGTTTGCTGAAGTCATCGACGGCACTGCCGAACAGCGGGTGTTTGTTTCCCTCAACGGCGAACCGGCGGTGAAAATCAGCGTTCAGAAGCAACCGAGTGCCAATACCATCGAGGTGGTGGATGCGGTGAAACAGCGGTTGGCGCGAATGCGGGAGTCGGGGTTGATTTCGGCGGATATGGAATTAATTACCACCCTGGACGAGTCAGTATTCATTCGCAACAGCATTCGCAATGTGGCAATGGCGGGACTGACGGGAGCGGGATTGGCTGCTTGTGCGGTGTTGCTGTTTCTAGGCTCGCTGCGTCAAACCCTGATTGTCGTCGCCGCTATGCCATTGGCGACCCTGGCTGCGATTATTTTAATGCAATTGTTCGGACTGTCCCTCAATGCCTTTAGTTTGGGGGGATTGGCGTTGGGGGTGGGAATTGTGGTCGATAATGCGATTGTCATGCTCGAAACCATCGCTTCTGGGGTAGAATCGGAAGGCGATCGCGCCCCGCACCAGGTTATCGACAGCGCCGAACGCAGCAGCCGCACCATTGAATCGGCATTATTGGCGGCGACCAGTACCAACCTGGTGTCGGTGGTGCCGTTTTTGCTGATTGGCGGGTTCTTCTCGCTGATTTTTAACGAACTGATTCTCACCATTAGTTTTGCCGTGGCGGCGTCTTTGGTGGTGGCGCTGACGGTGGTGCCGATGCTGGCGTCGCGATTGCTGGCGATTCGGCGAAGCAGTGGCTTGCAGCGGTTTTGGCTGTTGCGCCAGTTCAACCGCCGGTTTGTGGCGCTGACCCGACGCTATCGCCAGGTGTTGGCGGGGGTATTGCGCTATCGGTTGGCGGCGATTGCGATTGCGGTTGTCGTCCTCGGTGGCGGAAGTCTGGTGTTGGGGGGACGGCTTCCCCAAGAGATTCTGCCTCAAATTAATACCGGACAGGCGCGATTGTTCGCTCAATTTCCACCGGGAACTACGTTGGACGACAACCGCAAGGTGATGTCGATGGTGGACGAAATTTTGCTGGAGCGTCCGGAAACCGAGAGTACGTTTACCACCTCTGGCGGCTTTCTGTTTGGCAACAGTACCTCGATTAATCTGTTGCGCGGTTCGAGTACCATCGGACTCAAACCCCATACGGATGTTGAAGCGTACATCCAACGCGCCAATGCCGATTTGAATCAGTTGAATCTGGTGGACGCGCGGATTCGGATGCGACCGGAGGACGTGCGCGGTCTGATTTTGACCAATTCGCCGACCCGAGGGGACGTGGACGTGATTTTGCAGGGGAGCGATACGGCAACGTTGCAACAGGCGGGGGAACAGGTGTTGCAGGCGTTGGACGCCAATGTCACCACCGCGTCGTTTCGTCCCGACGCCGACCCGCCACAACCGGAGGTGCAGATTCGACCGGATTGGGAACGCGCGGCGGAGTTCGACTTGTCGGTGAGGGAGATTGGCGAGGCGATTCAAACGGCGATTGACGGAACGGTGGCGACTCGGTTGCAACGGGGCGATCGCCTGGTGGACATTCGCGTCGAACTTCCCGATACGAGTTTAGATCGTCTGGCGCAGTTGAAGCAAGTGCCGTTATTGGTGGGAGACGATCGCGTGATTCGCTTGCAAGATGTGGCGCGCATCGAGAGGGGACAAGCACCGGGAGAGATTCAGCGCATCAACCAGCGGGAGGTGTTTATTATAGAAGGAACGCTGACAGAGGGGGCGACCTTGGGAGAAGCGATCGCGCAGACGAAAGCAGCGTTCGCAGAATTGGAGTTACCCGATGGCGTCAGTTTGGCACCCAGTGCGGCGGAGGAAACCAATCGCCAGTTGCAGAATGCGCTGAAGCTGTTGGGGTCGCTGGCGGCGTTTCTGGTGTTTGTGGTGATGGCGGTGCAGTACAATTCTTGGATCGACCCGCTGGTGATTATGCTGACGGTACCGCTGGCGTTAGCGGGGGGGATTTTTGGACTGTACGTGACTCAAACGGCGGTGGGTGCGACGGTGTTGGTGGGTGCGGTGTTGTTAGTGGGAATTGTGGTCAACAATGCGATCGTCATGGTCGAATTTGCCAATCAAATCCACGCCGAGCAACAGGTCAGCCGCTATCGCGCCATTCTGCAAGCTGCACCCCAACGCTTGCGTCCGATTTTGATGACGACGATTACCACGGTATTGGGAATGCTCCCCCTGGCGTTAGGGGTTGGGGAAGGATCGGAGTTCCTGCAACCACTGGGGGTGGTGGTGTTTTCCGGGTTGTCGGTGGCGACGGTGCTGACGTTGTTGATGATTCCGTGTTTTTACACCCTCTTGCACGATTGGTTTGGGGGGTCGCCAAAGGCGATGGATCCGAAGCGGTTGGAGCGCGTCTTTCGCCAGTCGCAGGAGTTGGAGGATACCCCATTTTAAAGGAATCTCCCTCTAATTTTGAGGCAGGGGGGCAGGGTGCAGGGTGCAAGGGGGAGAGCGATGCGACCTGTAATCCTAATTCTGTCGTGATGACAACCCAGTCTCCAGCGTTTGTTAAGAGCGTCCCCCTGTGAACTCCTCTCCCCTCATCCTAAGTCTCCATCCAATCCAAACACTGCCGCATCTGTTGCGCCATTGTAGCGCGATCGCCCTGGAACCGACGACCGTGACCGGGAAGCACCCACTCGAAGGAATAGTTGGCGAGTTTGCGCATGGATTCGATTTGTTCGTCCCAGGAATACCAACACAAGCGACGGAAGCCATACAGGTGGTTCAGATACGGCGACCACGCCAGATGATCCCCGGAAAATAGAAAGGTGTCGCGGTAGAGCAACACGGTATGTCCGCGAGTATGACCGGGAACCGGAATGACGAGTAAGTCCGGTGCGAGTTGGATGGGGTCGGAACCGGAGAGCTGTATTTCGATGTCGCTGAGGTTGTGGCTGATGTCGTCGCGGTGCAAAATGCGATCGCACCCGAACCGCTCTTTAAATTTCTGGTGGTCGGCGACATCGTCGCGATGGGTCAAGTAAAGATAGCGGACGCCACCGAGTTCCTCCAGGCGTTTGACCAGGGGTGCAGCGAATCGCGGCGAGTCTACGAGGATGTTTCCGTCCGGTCGCTGGATGAAGTAGCTGGCGGCTCCGTAAGAGGATTTGGAGTGATAGCCGCAGTGGTAGACGTTCTCGGCGATGGGAAGGGGGAAGTCATCTCGAACGGTGGCGATATCCGATGGGGGTTCGACGGTTCCGATGGAGGCGGTGGGACAGGCTAGGAGTGCGGTTAAGGCGGCGTGGCGTTCGGATGGGGTGGCGGGTTGGTGGCGGACGGCGGATTGGTCGCCATCGCGGTGGAACACTTCGGGTGCCATCCACCGACAGGTGTCGCAGTCGATGCAGGTGGAATCGACGTAGAAGTCACCTTCGACGTTTTCGGGACGCCGTTGTTTGAGGGTCGCCATGGGGATTGGGGGAGTGCTACGTCTCTATTTTAGGGTGGCGGTTTGAGGGGTGAAAATCATGATGGCGTCCTGCGGTCGGGGGGGTTCCGGTGCAGATCGATTTTAAGGATTCACCCTTGGGGACAATCGCTGGAACGCACTACTCAATCGAGGGTTGGGATGGTGCGAGAGTCAGTTCGCGATCGATTTGGTTGAATTGAAGGCTGAAACTGATGCTTTTGAATTCAACTGCGTCTCTTTCTAGACGATTAATAATAATCCAGTCTCCTTTTTATCCGAGGGGTACCGCACAGCTTTAAGAATTGCTCGATCGATCGATTTCAATGCGAGTGCAATGCACGAATCAATAGTTTTGCCAGCGGGACGATCGCGATTCTTTTTAAATCCCAGGGAGATTATCTAGCAAGGCATCCAACATATTTTTGAAGGTTTGGCGGAACAATACCGCTAATAATCCACAAACCATTGCGGTTGCGATCGTTACCCACCAAAAATAGGTGACTTGCCAAATTGCGCCAACGCAGAGGAAGGTGATGA
>CAYQUF010000071.1:0-22505 GCA_964420595.1 uncultured bacterium | reverse complement strand
TAATTAAACCAAATCGCAAATCCAATAAAATTCCCCCGAAATACCTGTTGCAACCGACCCCAAACTTCTGGCTGAGTCAATTCACCCGTTTCCAAATAAGGCGTCGCCGCACTCCCTTGCACCCACAGCACCGCATCCAGGGTTGTCGGTTCCGCAAACACCCGCCGCAAATTCACCCCGCGACCGTCCCGAACTCGCCAGTGGGGAACCAACTTGCGACCGGCGAGCAAGGCTTCGGCTTCCTCTAAAAAGACCTGCCACGCTTCCACCATTTCTTCGCTGACTTGCACTGGAACCACGCTCTCCTGATTGGGGTTGGGAATCCATTCGCGATCGCTATCGGTTTCTGCTAAAATACTGTCCCACGATTGGCGACTTTGGGCGATCGCCCCTTCCAGATGTCCTAACGCACTCCTCATGCGATCGGGTTCGACAGGCTCGAAACGCATCAGGTGAGCCGCAGCAATCAGATCCGCCGTATTGGTCGGTTGCATCCCCATTTGCATTGACTCCTCTGACGGCGATTGCAGTTGGTCGTGGGGAGATTCCACCCGAGCGAAGAACAAATGCGCCGCGCGTTCGAATAATTCGCGGGTATCGTGCGCCAAAATCGCGTCGGTCATGGCACCGAGCAGATGAGCGTACCCCCGCAGCCAATGCACGTCCCCCTTGTCGAATCCGATGACAAAGGCTTTGAGATCCGCATCGAGGGATTCAGCCTGACGGTTGTACTGGGTATAAATGCGCCAAAACCGTTCTTCTTCGCTAGCAGTTCCGTCGCCGTCGAGATCTAGGCGAATCGCACCAAAGCGAATCGGCATTTTCACTGACTCGGACTCAATCTCGCTGAGAGTGGCTTCTACTTTCGCCAGATCGGCATTCAACTGGGCGAAAATAGCGCGCAATTGTTCGTAACTCAGGGTTTCGGGGTCGGGGTTGCGCGGAATCGGGAGACGGAGAAAGGGAATGGCAAACTGGCGACCGACTTGGGCTTTTACACCGTAGCGATATAGCGATTGCGACAGGGTTTCGATCGCCTGGAAGAATTGTAGCGTTCCCAAGCCAAACCGGGCGCTGTCATCGTCGGGATGGGTTTGCAAGCGCAATTTCAGGGCGGTTTCGCCTTCGCTCAAGCGACCCGTTGCGAGATAGGGATCGACGAGGGCTAAATCGCGAGCCGACTGTGCGAGTGCTTCAGTCGCGTTTGTCCCTGCAATTCCACAGGCGATCGCGAGAGTGGTTCCCAGTTTCGCCAGCTTTCCCATAACCCGTCCGCTCCATTGAGATTTGGTATTCCAACCATACCCCTAAATGGTCGGCGCGATCGCTCGGTAGGATAGAGAGGTGCAAGGGTTTGGACACCGAACCCCTATCTCCCATCTCCCCATCTCCCGCTCCCCCGCGATATGTGATAAAAGGTAACCAAACCTCTTCGATCGCAATCAAACCTAATGTTGAGACTGATCGCGGATTTCGATGGCCCCATTATGGACGTGTCGGAGCGGTACTATCGCGTGTACCAGTTCTGTCTCAATCGCGCCCGAGATCCGGAAATCCCGGTTCGCGTGCTGTCGAAAGCCGATTTTTGGAAACTGAAGCGATCGCGCACTCCCGAACGCCAAATCGGGATTGTCTCTGGCTTAGACCCCGATCGCGCCCGCGAATTTGCCTGGTGTCGCCGTCAAACGATCCACTCGCTGCCATTTTTACCCTACGATCGCGTCATTCCCAACTCCATCGACGCCCTCGAAAAAGCCCAGCATCAAGGGATCGAGCTAACGCTGCTCACCATGCGCCGCCTCACGGAACTCAACGAAGCCTTAGAGCGGTGCGACCTGGCACGATTTTTCCCGCGCGATCGCCGCTATTGCCTCACCGACGACTATCACAAAAATAGCGACACCCACGACAAAACCCTCCTAATGGAACGCGCCCTCGCCGAATTGCCTCCCGCCTCCGATACCTGGATGGTCGGCGACACCGAAGCCGATATCGTAGCAGCCAAAACCTACGGAATCAAGGTAATGGCGGTACTCTCTGGCATTCGCGATCGCATCCAACTGAACTACTACCAACCCGACCGCATTGTTAACAATCTCGCCGAGGCGGTGAATTTTATCGTGGAAGGGTTCGCTCAACCCGTCGTTTGATCCCCGGACGTTCGATCGCTCGGGGAAAAAACGGGCAATTACTTCAAAAAACTATTGACGATCCACAGTGCGAAGAACGCCACCCACGCCGCAAAGGCATTCGGATCGACCGGAATTCCCATCTGTGGAACCATCCAAGTGGACAGCAATCCGCCAACGACCAAGCCGCCAATCAAGCCGACAAAGGTGAGCAGGATCGCCCGTCCGAAACGTTTTTCTTTGCGATGGAGCAGGTAAAGACTTATCCCCGCCCCAATCGCAAGCGCGCCAGACGGATAGGAAAGGCTGAGAATACTCAACGCTAAAAAGATACCGGCTGGCAGTAAAATGTCAGTTTGGCTGGGCGTATCGAGCCATCCCTCCAACCACGCCGGCGCTGGCTTGGACTCGCCCCGCTTGGCATTCGCTGGAGGGCTGGGCACCGCTTTTTCTGGAAATCGAATTCGTTCGGGAACCTTAATCTTGCCTTCTTGACGCATTCGCAGTCGATCCATGAGCACGGCGTCATACGCCATCTCAATTTCTTGAACTCGCTGGCGATCGCCATGATATTGCTGGCTCAAGCGGTTGCGAGCGTCTTGAATTTCTTCAAACGAAGCGTTTTCGGTAACCCCGAGCTGTTCGTAGGGATTGAGATCGCTCATTTTTAGACTCTAAAACCCTTCCCTCAAATCTAGCTTAACCCGATCCCGAGAATTCGGACATCGGCAGGCGCTGGTTGTGCCTGTACGGTCAGTCCCCATTTTAGTGAACAATGCCCCGATGCTGCCGATCGAATTTGAAGATGGCGATCGATATAGCATTGTCCGACTCGTCGAGGGACGCTTTCCGGTTGTTTCTTGTCTGGTCTCTACTGAGGTGTAGCCCGTGTCTGCTCCATAGGCACGCCAGAGCGTCACCCGCGCAGCCTGGAGGTCGTCTACCCCTCTTCCTATTTTCCCAATCGCCCCCAGGAATCCTAGAATTAAGACTTGAGATTGGCAACTTTAAGTACAATGTATCAATAAACTTAGATAAAATCTAGATAGTTGATTTAAGTACATTGTTCGTACTCATGACGCGCACGAAACCGCCTTCTGACAAAGTTTTAACGATCCGATTGCCTTCGGGAGAATTAGATCGCCTCGAGCGTTACTGCTCTTACAAAGGTAAGACGAAAACCGACGTACTGCGCGAGATGATTCGCCGATTGCGCGTTTAGTGGGACTTCAGGTTGACGAAGTACGCCCATCGCCGCGCTATGCCTGCTCCTCTAACGCCGCTAAAACCGCCTTGGGAGAGAGTTTGTCCTTAAACCAGATGACTTGAGCCGGAACGTTGTGGGTATTGACCCCTGCCTTTTCGAGATTCAACCGTTCCGAGATTGCCAAAATCAGATTGCGTACGTTGGCGCGGCGGACTTGAGCGAATTTTTTGCGCAGGTACTCCGGTCGCCAGTAACCGACGATTTCGAGTAGGACATCGCGACCGTCGGGATGAACCAGGCGGAAGTCGGGAATCATGACGCTACCGGGAATCGGAATTAAATCGACTTCCCGTTCGAGTCGCCAAGGCAGATCCATTTTTTCCCAACGTTGGGCAAACGACTGCTCGATCGCGCTATCGTAGGGTTTTCCGGGGGCGTAGTGAGACACCAAGCCGCACTGAGAATCGAGTCCGAAGCGACCCGTGCGCCAATTGCCGTCAAAATCTCGTTCGTGCAGGGTGGCTTTCAAGCTCCAGCGGGTGACGTGTAACAAGGCGGGGATTAACTTCGCGATCGCCAATCCGTAGCGCGTGCTAGGCTTAAATAAGCTAGTGGGACCGTCGATGGTAATTGTAAACCCCAGATCGGCATCCCCTTCGATATAAAACATTAATCCAAAAAACTTGAGATAGCGAAACAGTAACTTATACTGTCCCGGAACATTACGATAGGCAGTGATAACGATATCGCTGGCGCGGTAAAAAATGCCCTGAACCTGCGAGAGATTGTAGCGGTGCAGCAAGTCGGCGGGTTCGGGAGCGTCGAACTGGGTTAAAATGCGATTTTCTTTCAAATCGGCGTACAATCCCGTTTGAACTTGGTCGGGACGGACTTGGCGCTTCAGTTCGCCGCTTAACTGGTGGGCGAGTGTTTCCAACGTATCCGTCGTGGCGCGACGACCGGGAACGGTATGGGCTGCGGTTGCAAACACCCGCTGTCGCAACTCCTGCGGTTCCAGGGGGCTAACAATTTCAATCGTGCAAAAATGACTTTTGAGTAAGTGAGCCAATCCCCGCTTCACCCGATAGTCCGGGCTGTCTCCTTCCAAGTCTTGCAAGCGGCGATCCAACTCCGCCTGAGTGCAGCCCACCGCCGACTGAAAGCATTGGATCGAATCATTGGCGATCGCTAAATTTTGAGCATCGATTTTCAGCCGTTTTGGAACGATTTCCTCGCCATTTTGTCGGTGAGCGAGTAGGGGACTGGGGAGCATCGAGTACAAGTTCCCGTAAATGCGACAGAGGGGCGATCGCGCTGCCGTTCTCCAGTGTGCCAGTTTCCAAAGGCGATCGCAGGGCTGGCACGGCAATTTAGAATGCTTCTATATTGCAATATATTGCGAAAAGCTCGGTCAGATCGTTGTAGATTAGGGTGTTGCGCCGTCCAGAACGATTCACTCAGGCGCAGAACGAGCGTACGGTACACGCAAATCACGAGTCGCAGATGAGCAACTCCCCCAATTCCAATCCACCTCCCGAATCCAACTCGAACCGTCGGTTGTGGCTGCTCCTACTCACCCGCACGGGGATTGCGCTCGGACTGATTCTGCTCGCGGGGGTCGTCGGCGGTGCATTGTGGGCGTGGCGGTTTGTCGATAAGCAATTGGCGCCCTTCGTGGGAGAGCAGTTGAGCCGCACCTTCGATCGCCCCGTGAATGTGGGCAATTTAGAACGGTTTTCCCTTACCAGCCTGCGGTTTGGTCGCACTACCATTCCCCCGACAGACACCGATTCCGATCGCGCCGCCGTTGAAGCCGTGGACGTGCAGTTTAACCCGTGGACGGTGGTGTGGAGCCGAGAGCTGAATCTCGACATCACCCTCGTCGATCCCGACGTCTACTTAGAGCAAACCCCAGACGGCGCATGGGTTAACACTCGCTTGGCGCAACAAGAAGGCGAACCCGTCATTAAAGTCAATCTCAACACCATCGAGACGGACAACGCCACCATCGTTCTGGCACCGCAACCGAGTTCGGTAGTCATTCCTCCCCCTCCCAACGCCGAGGAAGCTCAACCCCAACAACCGCCGAGTCAGCCCGCTCAACCGCTTCCGGTCACCTTCAAAGATGTGGGCGCAACGGCAGAATTTCTCGACGGGGGCGATCGCATCAAGTTTAACGCCAAAGGCGACGCCGCCGGGGAAGGCTACTTTTCCGCCAGTGGCGAGTATTTGGTCGAAGACACCGCCCTCAAACTCAACCTGCGGGGACGCAACTTGCAAGCAGCAGAAGCCAGTCGCTTGCTCAATCAAATCCCCCTGCAACTCAACGCCGGAGAACTCAACGCCAACATCCAACTCCAACACGAGTTTGGCGGCGCGTCGCAATTGCCCCGTTTGGGCGGAAACGTCAGCTTTGAAGCCGTGACCGCACGGATTTCGCAAGTCCCGCAACCGATAACCGCAGCCAACGGACGGGTGCGGTTTAAAGAGTTTCTGATCGGGTTGGAAAACGTCGGGGCGAACTACGGTCAGATCCCGATTGAAATTCCCCAAGGATTGTTGCACCTGCAACGGGGCTACGAGATCCCGATTCAAGTGCCGCCCGCCCCCGTCCAACAGTTTATCGATACCCTGGCGATCGCGTCTCCGGTCGAAATTGAAGGGGAAGCCAAAGCCGCCTTAAAAATTGTCGGCGAACTGGAAACCCCCGTCCTGGTGGGACAAGCGGCGATTACCCAACCGACGCGAATCGATCGCGTGCCCTTTCAAACCGCCTCGGCTAAATTTGCCTTCGCCACCGAGCAAATGCAAATTGAAATTGGCGATATCAAAGCCACGCCGACCACCGGCGGACAAATTGAAGGTCGCGCCAAAATTCAACTGCAACCAGACGAGAAACCCCCAATTGTCGTTGCCGAATATACGGCACAGAACCTCAACGGAGACGCGATCGCGGGGTTTTATAATGCGGGAGTTCCCCCCAATATTGCCATTGGCGCGATCGATGCCAAAGGTCGCACCGCCGGAACCACCGAGCAGTTGCAAACTCAAATTCTGTGGCAAGCCAACGCCGGAACCTATCCCGCACAAGGGGAAGTGCAAGTCGTCGGCGACGCGACCCAAGTACGCGGCATTGCCCAAGTCGATGGCGGTCGAGTTCGAGCCGATGTGGGGGTCAAAGGCGATCGCTGGGAAGCCGCTCTAGTCGGTTCTGGCATTCCCCTGCAACCGTTTGTCCCCGCGAGTGCGACGCAAGGACTGACCTTGGGACGAGCCACGGGTCAGGTCAAACTAGCTGGAACGGTGGGCGAAACCTCCCCCGCCACCCTTGTCGCCGCCGGACAAGGACAGTTGACCGTCGAAGGGGGCGCAGTCGAGGTACAAGGGCAACTGGCGAGAGGTCAGTGGCAAGCCAACGTTCGCGCCCGAGGGGTGGGGGTCGAACCGCTATTACCACCCGGTCAGGTCCGAACGCTCTCGGTAGGCAGTCTCACCGGACAGGCAAAGTTAGCGGGAAATCTGGCAGCCACGGATTTATCCGACATTCAAATTGCCTTCCAAGGCAGCCTCCCAGTGGAAGGGGGGACAGTGCAGGCTGGCGGTCAGGTGGCACGGGGTCGCTGGCAAGCCGACGTTCGCGCCCGAGGGGTGGGGATCGAGTCGCTGTTACCGCCCGGTCAAGCCCGAACGCTCTCGGTGGGTAGCCTCACCGGACAGGCGAAGTTGGCGGGAAATCTGGCAGCCACCGACTTGTCTGAGGTACAAGTGGCATTTCAGGGTCGCCTCCCGGTGGAAGGGGGCACCGTGCAAGCCGGAGGCAAAGTCGAGCGGGGTCAGTGGGAAGCCGAAGTGGTTGCCAATGACATTCAACTGGATCGCCTCCTGTCGCCGCAACAAACCCAAGGTTTGGCATTTCAACCGATTAGCGGTCGCGCCAAACTCGCCGGGTCGGTCGCCTCCTTCGCCCCCGAAAATATTGTCGCCGCCGGTCAGGGACGCTTGAACGTTCAAGGCGGTGCGGTGGCGATTAAAGGGCAACTGGCACAGGGCAGTTGGGACGTGTTTGTCGAGGCGGACGGGGTTGGGGTCGATCCCCTCTTGCCCCCCGGTCAGTTCGACGCCGTTTCGGTGGGCGCGATGACTGGAAAAGCCCGCGCTACGGGCAACTTGGCGACCTTGAACTTGGGCGGGATCGAAGCGGCATTTCAAGGCAGCCTCCCCGTGGATGGCGGTGCGATTGACGCGGCGGGTCAGCTAAGCCAGGGACGCTGGCAAGGGGAAGCGACGGCTCGAAACCTGCCGCTGGGGGCGTTTTTACCGCCGGAACAAGTGGCGGGATTGGAGGTGGGAGCGGCAAACGGTAAAGTCAAAGCCACCGGATCGGTCTTTGCCTTCGATCCCGATCGCGTGGAAGCGGCGGCACAACTGGAAGTCTTGCTTGACGGTCAGACCGTGCAAGCCGGCGGTCAGTTGGTCGAGGGCAAATGGGAAGCGGCGATCGCCAATGCTAGCATTCCCTTGGCACCCTTCGTTCCGAGCGATCGCATTCGATCGCTAACCTCTAATACGCTGTCGGTGGAGGTTGGCGGACAACTGGACATCCAAACCTTAAACTTAGCCGGTTCCTTGGATGCGTTTACCCCCGAAGCGGTGCGCCAAGCCGTGCGACCGGATAACGTGCAAGCTCAGGGACAGCTCCAGTTACGAGATTTCCGCTTGAGTAGCGGCGATCGCAATGACGACAGCGATATCGTCTTCGAGTCGCCGCTTTCCGGAGGATTGCTCGTCTCTGAAGAAGGGGTCGGCTTGGAACTGAGGGGCGAAGAAGATCTGATTGGCGTGCGCCTCGATGCTAACTATCAACCTCTGGCATTTGGAGTCAAGTTTGACGATACCGAACTGTCCGGTCGCTCCGAGGGCGAATCCTGGCAAATTGCCGCGAGAAACTTTCCCCTCTCGCCGTTTAACGTGCAACCGCCGGGGAACCTCGGTACGATTGGCGGCGAGGTGTCTGCCAATGTCAGCGTTGACCTGCAACCGTTGGTAGCAGCGGGTGCCGTCCAACTGAAAGATCCAGAAATCGGCACCCTGCAAGCCCAAAACGCGATCGCCCAGTTTCGCTATACCGGCGATTCGGTGACAGTGAGCAATGCCCTGTTATGCAAAGCTTTGGATGAAGATTTCGTTCAAACCCTCGATTTAAGCGAACCGAGTGCTGCATCCCCGTGCGCCCAATTGGAACGCGAAGTCACTCCGAATGACGGTGAGTTGGATGCCGAGGGACGACAAGCTTATTGGAGTCAATATAAGTTTAGCGGACAGGCGCAATTGGACGAGGAGTTGGCATTTTCCGGGCAAACCAGCGTTCGCAAGGGTCGGATTCAAGACGTGCTGCTGGCGTTGCGGTGGTTCGAGATCGAAGATATCGCCCGAGGGTTTGCCACGCCCGAATACGCCGATGCCAGCGCGATCGATCCCGTTCCCGTGGGGATGAAAGACGAGCCGCTGCTGACCCAGTTGCGTCGCTTTTCCGAAATCCAAGCCCTACTGCGCGATCGCGAACGTCGCCGTCAGGAAACGCAGGTCTTGCCCGATTTGCGCGATTTAGACGGCATCTTTGAAGGGGGTGCCACGGCATCGGGTTCGCTGGCGAGGGGCATTCAAGCCCGATTCGACTTTAACGCTCAAACGAAAGAATGGGGATCGTTTAACCCGGCGCAGATCGTCGCCAAGGGCGATTTTAAAGACGGGACGGTCAACTTACTGCCGCTGGAATTGCGTTTGGGGGATGCGTTGGCGAGTTTTTCCGGACAAATTGGCGGAGAGAACCAGTCCGGTCAGTTCCAACTGGAGAATTTGCCCGTGTCGCTGCTGACCAGTTTCATCGAATTGCCGCCGGGAATTCAAGTCACGGGCGATCTCAACGGACAAGCTTCCATATCCGGCAGTTTAACCAATCCCAAAGCCCGAGGTACGATTACCCTCGCCGACGGAACCCTGAGTCGCCAACCCATTCAAGAGGCTCGCGGCAGTTTCAGTTACGCCGACGCGCGGCTTAAATTCGGCAGTACGGTTTCGATCGAGGGTCCCGATCCGATTCAAGTGACGGGGAGTGTGCCCTATCGCCTCCCGGTCGCCGAAGTCTATCCCGACAGCGACGAAATCGATCTCAACGTCAGCGTTCGCAATGAAGGACTGGCGGTATTGAACTTGCTCACCAATAGCGTGTCTTGGGAAGGCGGTCAGGGACAGGTGGATTTGAACGTGTCGGGAACGCTGTTCCAACCGATCGCGAGCGGGATTGCCACGTTTGAGAATGCCACGTTAAATTCCCCCAATTTGCCCGAACCGCTGACCGAGGCGACCGGACGGATCGAATTCGATCGCGATCGCGTGGTCGTAGACGCATTTCAAGGCAATTTCCGCCAAGGTCAGGTGGAAGCGGCGGGAGTCGTGCCGATTTTCTATCCCCTCTCGCCGGACGACCCGGATGCCGAGAATCCCCTCACGGTCAATCTCGATCGCGTGGCGTTGAATTTGCGCGGCTTGTACAACGGTGGCATTAACGGGCAAGTTCAAATTAGCGGTCCCGCCCTGTTCAACCCCCAAATTGGCGGTACCATCGAACTGTCCGACGGTCAGGTATTGATCGCCAGCGATCCGGCGGCGACGGCGACTCCCGCCAGCAATCCAGCCGAGTTCGGACCGGTGATCGAGTACAACGATCTGACCATTTTGCTGGGCGAAAACGTTCGGGTGGTCAGTCCGCCGATTATGGAATTTATTGCCACTGGCGATTTGACGCTCAACGGCACTCTAGATGTGGCGCGACCGCAAGGGACGATTCGATTGCTCCAGGGTCAGGTGAACATCTTTACGACCCAATTTTCGTTGGTGCGCGGCTACGAGCATACGGCAACGTTTTCGCCCGATCGCGGCTTGATTCCCTACATCGACGTGCGAATGGTCGCCTCGGTGCAAGAAGCCACGGGGGGATCTCGCATTCCCTCGGCGTCGGAGTTTCCGGGCGAAGTGGATGTTTCGCAGGAATCGGCGTTTCGCCAGGGATCGATCCAAACCATTCGCGTCATCGCCGAGGTGGAAGG
Organism: uncultured bacterium; assembly: GCA_964420595.1. Taxonomy (GTDB): domain Bacteria; phylum Cyanobacteriota; class Cyanobacteriia; order Cyanobacteriales; family Geitlerinemataceae; genus CAYQUF01. The sequence continues at coordinate 12,063 of CAYQUF010000071.1, read as the reverse complement.
ACTCGCCAACGAAATTCTCAGTCAAGAGGCGTTGGAACTTTCGAGTTCTCCCGCCCGAAGCGAAGCGGAAATCGTTGCCCTGTTAGGGGGCGGTTTTGTCAATACGTTGGGTCGGGGCGACAGTACCCTGGCGATCGCCAACTTAGCCGGATCGGCAGTGCTGACGCGGGTGGAAACGGCGATCGGTCGCGCTTTGGGACTCAGCGAGTTTCGACTGTTTCCGACCATTAACAATCGTACGTCGAGTTTGGGACTGGCGGCGGAAGCGGGGATCGATATTACTGGGAATTTCTCGGCATCGGTATTGCGGGTATTGACCGAGGAAGACACGACCCAGTTCGGGATTCGCTATCGACTCAACGACAATATTCTATTTCGCGGTTCGACGGATTTCTCGGATGAAAATCGAGCCGTGGTCGAGTACGAGTTGAGATTTTAAGAATTGCACGCTGCTTGAATTCATGACCCGATTTGTCCGCGATCGATTCGCCAAACAATACCTGCAAGTAGGGGCAAACGGCTGTTCGCCCCTACCCTCGCCCATCGGAGAAGTCGAAACCAGTCGCGATATTTCCGCCGAAGTTCGCCAAATCGACGTTCTATTTTCTCCGATGCCCGCTACCAATTCCGACCTTACCTCTCTCGGTTTGCTGGGCAAATTCGCTGCAAGCGCTGCCGTATTCGAACCGTTCCGCTTGGCGCAAATCATCGACCCGTTAGTGCGACGATCGCCCGAAGAAATTATTCCCACGATTATGCAGCTCGATCGCGAGGCACTGCTCGAACAATTTGGTCGTTCTAATCCAGAGACATAACTGCTCGAAATTGAGGTTAAATCGGTAACTGAATGTGTGGAAAATTGACGGTCGCTTGCGGACACTCGACAATGAGAGAGTCGAGTACGAATTGAACTCTTCGCGTGATTCCCCAGCTTGCTTATACCGAAAGCTCCCTTCCTGGCAATTCCCTCGCCGAACGACTCGATCGCGCCCAGTCTCTCGGTTTGGCGTTGGAAGTCGTCCACCGGGAGGATTTTCCGATCGCGCTTTACCGACAATCGGGACTCGATATTGTCACCGTGCAAGCGTACGGGATGCACGATTTTCATCCATTACATCGCGATCGCGCCTTTCGCGAGGCTGCATTGCCTTACCTACAAGGGGCGATCGAATTTGCTGCCAATCTCGGCGTGCCTCGGCTGGTGGTGGTTTGCGGGTTTGGCAGCGAGTTGGCGGATCGTCCGTTCGCTCGCTCGCTCGACTTTTTCCAGCGTGCTATTCCCCTGGCTCGCAAGGCTGGGGTGCGGCTGTTAATCGAACCGTTGAGTCCCCGACGCTGTGCGGCGTTGAACCATCCCCAGGCGATCGCGCGGCTGGTGGATACCCTCGATTGTCCCGAGGCGATTTCGATGGTGTTGGATACGGGACATCTGCTCGATAGCGGTGTGGACTTGGATCGCTTCTTCGCGACTTGGAATCGAGCCATCGCCGAATTACAGCTCAAAGGGGCGCGATCGTCCCCGCCAAATCCGTCAATGCCGCTCCAGACGTGGCTTTGCTCGTTACCGCAACTTCCCGACGCCATCGGTGTCGAACACCGCCAGCCGATCGAAGTGCAGCAGTTGGCTCATCTCGTTTCGACGCTCAGACAATCTTTGCAGGCGGTTAATCTTTCGGCGGAAACAGATAAATAATCCCCGACACCCACGTTAACGCGACCGCCACCCAAAATGCGATCGCCGCCGACAGTTGCCACGTTGGAGACAGCGGCGCAATCAAAAGCGCGATCGCCCCAATCTGTACCACCGTCTTCAATTTTCCGATAAAATTCGCTCCCGAAATCGCCGTATTGCCCGACAGCGACGGATTGACGCGCCACCCGGCGATGGTTAATTCTCGCGCCAAAATTAGAAACACCCCCCACGCCGGAACTAAATTTAATTCCACCAACGCCATTAATGGCGCTAACACCAATAACTTGTCTACCAGCGGATCGAGAAACTTCCCTAACTCGCTGACCAAATCGAACCGCCGCGCCACGTATCCGTCCACCCAATCCGTTCCCGCCGCCACTAGAAAAATTGCCAGAGCAATCCAGCGAGATGTCGGAGTCGGATCGTAAAGTAAATAAAGTAGAAACGGAATTCCCAGCAAGCGGGAGACGGTAATCCAACTGGCAATGGTCATAAATCGTTTGTTGTAGGGGCGGTTCGCAAACCGCCCGTATTGCATCTAACTGGATAAAAACTACCCAACTCGTCTGAGTTTCGAGTGGCGATCGCGTCTATTGTCCGATAGCGGAGCCGCCATCAGCAAGACCTTTTCCAATAAGCACGGTGCGAGCCGCTGACACCACACCGCTACGTGACTTTGCCAACCCACCAAAATTTCGGAGGAGTCTTTGCGCAATCCCTCGACGAGCGCGCGCGCTACCCGTTGCGGCGTCACCGGTGTCGTCCAGCGGAACAATTTCAATTCTCGCGTCATATCCGTGTCGGTGAGAGTCGGTAAAAGCGCCACCACTCGGATGTCGTACGGTGCGAGTTCGCCGCGCAAGGCTTGGGTGAATCCCAACAGGGCGAATTTGGTCGCCGAATAGGTGGACATGGTGGGAGCGGCGACTTTCCCCATCAAACTGGAGACGTTGACGATGGTGCCGTTTCCCTGAGATGCCATCCGACGCGCCACCAGGCGGGTGATGGTATAGGTTCCCATCAAATTCGTGGCGAGTTCTTCGCCGACTTCGGGGAGTTTGGCGTCGAGAAACGGCGCCTGACGCGCCACCCCCGCACAGTTGACCAATAGGTGAATCGGACCGCAGTCCCGCCACGCTTTGGCAATGGCGATGTTGACTTCGGTGGTTTGGGTCAGATCTAGCGGTAGTAATACCACTTCTGTCCCTAATGCTTCTAATTCTGGAGCAAATTGTTCTAAGCGCTGGCGATCGCGGGCGACGAGTAAGAGCCGTTTTGCCCCGCGATGGGCAAATTCAGTGGCGATCGCGCGTCCGATTCCCCGCGAAGCACCGGTAATCAGTGCCGTTTTTCCGTTGAGATTCATTGTTTAAAGTCTCCAAAACGAGGTCTCGCGATTGAAGCCGACCGTATCGAAATAGTTCGATACCTCACGAGACTGTTGTCATTTCACAAAATCGGGACAATTAAGCAGGCATTTCTACAAAATAATTGAGGATTGGACATAGAAATGCCTTCGGGTTTACCGCGAACGTTTGGCGTTTTCCATTATTGGCATGGAAGAGAAACTTAAGCTGGTGAGAAGTGACGAAATTTGAGCTGGTCTAGTTTCTCCGATCGCGTTGCGTCTCTCGCGTTGGTTGAAATACAGGTCGATTGAAGCGACGAGAGATCGCGGATTAGGATTCGGATCGATGTCCGAGAGCGAGATGGAAGCAGACGTAGAGCATAGAACGCGCGTCTCCTAGATACGAGCATCTATCCGGTTGACCCGTTAAGCACAATCTAGCACCTGAATCAAGGGACTGCAACATTTTTTTATAAAAACTGCTACACCTTTGTTTACAAACGCCGAATCTACCGTAGATTGGGAAATTCAGAACGCCTGCGATCGCGATCGCATCAACTCGACGCGCTGGTATAGAAACGCATCGCAAATCGCCAGAACAGGTTCGACGCCACTAACAGGGCGATCGCCAGTACACCGCCAAACGCCATCCATCCCAACTCGCCCCGTCCCAGAAACGCTCGCGCGGGAACGGTGGTGAGAAACGCCACGGGGACGACAAAGGTGAAAAAGAACCGATACGCCGTCGGATACGCCACCATCGGAAATCGTCCGGCTTCGAGCAATCCCCGCAATACGGCGGTAACGTTATAAATTTTGACGAACCAAATGCTGGTCGCGCCCAACACGAACCACAAACTGTAGAGAATGACAAATCCAAATAATAAAGGCACGATCCCCAGCAAGTAATTGACGATCCCCAGATCGAGACGGTTTCCGGCATAGCCCAACATCACCATGCCAAATAGAAAATCGGGCAATCCCCACGGCGAGACGGTGCGGGTCGAGAGCCAAAATTGGGCGCTAATTGGCTTGAGCAAAATAAAATCGAGGGTGCCCTGTTCCACGTGTTTCACGATGCGATCGAGGTTGGGGACGAGGAACGTTGCGGCGAACCCTTGTAAGAGGGTGAAAATTGCCAGGACGACTAAAGCTTCTTCCCACGCCCAACCGCGAAAGGTGTACCCGGTTCGATAAAACAAAAATAAGCCAAACAGGCTCCCGATTAAATTTCCAAAACTGCTGAGAGCCGCTAAGACGAAATTGGCGCGATACTCCATCTCCGCCGCGATCGCCGCTCCCCAAAACAGTCCCAAAACTCGCCAGTATCGGTTCATATTGAAAACTCGCCTTAACCTCAATTCGACCTGAATTCGTTATGGTAGGGGTGAAAGCAGTGAGGGGTGAAACCCCCTATTGCAAATCTGGCACTGTAACTGCCTTCACCGAGAGGTCATCTCATGACATCTGCCGAACTTCTCGCCGCGATCGCAATTGTTCTGGGTGTATTCGGCTTGCTCAAAGGATTGAACGAACCCCAGGAGCCTCCCAAATCATCTCGATCCAAGCATAAACGCAAATCGCGGTACGACGATGACGACGACTACGATTATTATTACGAGCGATCGCGCGGTAAATCCCGCAAACACAAAGTCAAAAGCCGATAAACTCCGTCAATCCTCCAAGTTGAGACTGTAATCTTCTCGCAGATGGGTTAAGTGCGGACTGTAGCACGGATCGCGATCGAGGTAGCGTTTCCACTTACGCTGAAGATAGGCGGTATCGGTGGCGAGTTGCGCATCTCGCTGGGGATCGCGATCGCGACTTTTAGACTCGTAGTGGTACAGCACCACATGGGGTAAATACAGATTTTGATAGCCGCGATCGCGCAGTTTCAAGCAAAAATCGACATCGTTGAAATTGACCGCCAACTCTTCTTCAAACCCATTCACTTCTTCAAACGCATCTCGGCGACACATCAAACACGCCGCTGTCACCGCCGAGTAATTATTCGTAGTTTGAATTTGGTTGAAATATCCCGGCGCATTTGAAGCGTAATGCTTGTGACTGTGACCCGCCGCACGACCGATTCCGACGACGACTCCGGCGTGTTGAATGGTATTGTCGGGATACAATAATAATGCGCCAACGGCTCCAACAGACGGTCGTTGAGCTTGTTCGACCATCGCCGTTATCCAGTCGGAGTGCAGCACTTCGGTATCGTTATTGAGGAATAGCAGGTAGTCGCCGCCAGTTCTCGCAACGCCATCGTTGTTTAATTTGGAATAATTAAATGGAATGTCGAGGCGTTCGACTCGAAAGCGATCGCCTTGTTTCTGCTTCCATTTTTCGATGACTTGGAAAAACCGATCTTCGACGCTCCCGTTATCGACCACTAAAACCTCGTAATCGGGATAGTCGGTTTTCTCGAAAATTGAGGTCAAGCAGGTATCGAGTATAGCGGCGCGATCGCGGGTGGGAATGATAATGCTAACGCGGCGATAAGTTTGAATGTGATAGCGAATTTGCCAACATCCGGTTTGGGTTGGAATGACGTTTCCGAAAAGCGATCGCCGTTGCAGTGTTTCGGTCAATACTTTTTTCTCGACATGGGTTTGAGGAGAAGGTTTTGCGATCGTGCGTCGATGGTAGAGAACTTTTGGAATGTGGTGAATGCGATCGGTTTGTTCGCTCAACCGCAGCACTAAATCGTAATCTCGATCGCCTTCGTATCCCACCCGAAATCCACCCATTCGATCGACGAGCGATCGCCGATAGACGCCTAATTGACCGACGTACATTCGCGAGAGCAACGAATCGGGACACCAATCGGGTTTAAAATGCGGTTGCGATCGCTGACCGAACTCATTAATTCGATCTTCGTCGGAATAGATAATATCGGCGTCGGGATCGCGTTGCAGCCATAATGCGACTTCGTACAATGCATCGGGAGCGAGGCGATCGTCGCTATAACATCGAGTAACGAATTGACCTGTCGCGAGGGTTAGAGCGGAATTGGAAAGTTGGGCGACATTATCGCTATCTGAATTCAAATCCAGTTGAATTCTCGTGTCTTTCTCGGCGTATTCTTTGAGAATTGATTTGATATTTACTTCGATAGAACGATCGCCCGCAATACATAATTCCCAATTGGGATAAATTTGAGCTTGGACGGATTCGATCGCCTGTTTTAAGAACTCCTCAGATGGATTCACGAGCGGGACAATAATGCTAATGAGAGGGCGATCGCGGAACAGGGCGACTGTTTCGTTCAATTTCTCTAAATCCGCCTTGCGGGGACAGTGACGAGCCAGCCATTCGCCATACAGGGGATCGATGGAGTCGAGAACTAACTCGCGATCGCCCGGACTGACAATCGTTCGTTTTAGCCATTTCTTAACTGTATTTTTAACTCCTTCAAATCCAATCAATCCTAAATTAAAGGCGATTGCTATATTCGGATGTGCTTGTAGAAATCCAATCAATTGATTCAGGCGATCGAACTGAATGGAAGAGAGACGTTTGAGTGCGTTGGGTTTTGGCGGACTGTCCATCCCGATTGATTGGAAAATTCCAGAAGTTAATGTTAATTACGAAATCAATCGCGGGCGATCGATCGCATCGTCATTCCACCGAAAACTCGGCTCGATCTCAAAATCAATGGTTCCGTTCGTACAAGCGCGATCGTTTTCCAAGACCCGAAACATCGCCACGTCAATATAGCGAGCCAGAAACGTAAACTTACCCTCTACAATTCCCGAAACCCCAGCATTGAGAAAATAAACTCCCGGATTGAGCAAGCATTTAAACCGAAAGGTAAGCGTCAGCGTATCGCCAGATTCGACGTGATGGACTTCGTGGTGGGAAACCGAATAAGACGCGCCACCGAGTTCCAAACCGCTAATAGTTTTAATTAACATTCCAAACTGAATTCGTTGGGCAGATTTGGCGAACTCGACTGTATAGGTGTACAAATATTCGCGCCGTCCCACCAAATTATTCACCACCGCGCCATCAATCGTCGTGATTTGGGGATCGATAATTTTAGCGCCGCGAGAAATATACGAAACCGTTTCGGACGGAACTAATTCCGGATCGTAGAATTCGCGAAATTCCGATTCGTTGGGTTTCTGCGATCGCCCGTTTAATTTTGTAGGTTTGGACGAACTGCGATCGGAGTTGGAGGAGTTGAATTCGCTCGATATATTTGCCGCGTGTAACTGACGAATTTCTTCTCGCAAAGCAGACGCTTTCTCGTCTGGCGCGTAAATGAGTTTGTGATATTGATCTAATACGAATTTAGGATTGTCGCGGACTAATAATTCGCCGCGATCGAGCAGTACCGCCTCGTCGCACAATTGAATAATATGGGAATTGGAATGAGACACGAATAGAATAATCCCATTGCGTTCTCGAATCGATTCGATCCGAGCAAAACACTTGCGCTGAAACGCCTCGTCGCCGACCGATAGCGCCTCGTCTACTACTAAAATATCCGGCTCGACACTGGTTGCAACGGCAAACGCCAACCGCATGAACATCCCGCTAGAGTAGGTTTTGACCGGGCGATCGATAAAATCGCCGATATCGGCAAATGCTGCAATGCTGTCAAATTTATATTCCAGTTCTTTCTGAGTCAATCCCAATAACTGACCGTTGAAAAACACATTTTGCCGTCCGGTAAATTCTGGATTGAATCCGCTTCCCAATTCCAACAATGCCGAAATCCGACCGCGCACCGCCACCTGTCCCGCACTCGGCGTCAGCGTCCCGACGATAATTTGTAACAGCGTACTTTTGCCAGACCCGTTGCGTCCGACAATCCCGAGCGTGTGTCCTCGATCGACATCTAAATTAATATTTCCCAGCGCCCAAAATTCCCGAGCGCGACTTTGACCGGGAAAGATCAACTCCTTCAGCCGATCGATCGGGCGATCGTATTGCTTAAAACACTTAGAAACGTTACAAACGGAAATGCCAATTTCACCCATTAGCTTGCCAGTCGATTCACCTATACGTTGCGCGATCGCGAGGTTAGAGAACGTCAGAAAAAGCAGGAGACAATCGCCGATAGAGATTTAGCCCCACATAAAACAACACCACTGCCACTAGGGTCGTCACCCCCCATTCCATCCCATGCTGTATCCTTCCGACTAGAATTATATCCCGATAAATTTGAACGATTGCTGCCATCGGATTGAGCGCCAACACCCAATCTTTCCACGGTTCGGGAATCAGGTCGGGGGGATAGACAATCGGCGTCAGGTAGAACCACAAGCTGATCAGTACCCGCAAGCTCTGGGGAATGTCGCGCAAAAATACCGTTAATGCGGCAACCAAATAGCCCAATCCTGCCGTAAACAGAAAGTGGGTCAACAAAATAAAAGGAAACAGCCACAAGGTCGCGTGTAGGGCGTTCGCACCGATGCCCACCACGACAATTAACAAGACAAAGCCGAGCAAGCTTTCGATAAATCCCGAGCAAATCGGCACCAGCGGCAACAACGTGAGGGGAAACACCACCTTTTTGACCAAGTTGGACTGATTGACCACCGACTCGGAAGCTTGCAGCAAACCGTTCATAAATGCCCCCCACGGCAGCAATCCAGCGAACAACCACATCCCAAACCCAATTTGTCCGCCGGGTAATTCTGCCATATTCGCCTTCACCCGCAACACGATCGAAAAGACGTAGGTGTAGATCAGCAGCATTGCCAGTTGGTTGAGGACGGGCCACAGGTTGCCGAGAACCGAGCCTTTGTATTTCGACTCTAAATCCCGCTGTACCAGCGTTTTGAGCAACTTCAGCTTCAGCCAGATGCTCGATCGCGCGTTGTGGCGATCGCCTTTGCGGATTTTGCGAATCGTCCCTTTGATTGACGCTCTCGACAATGGTGGTTGCCTCGCTTGCGACAAATTAGCACCCGTTTATCTTATCGGACTGGCGCGATAGACCGCGATCTTTTAATTGGCGGTATCGGAATCGAGTTGCTGCGACACCACCTCCCGATAGAACGCTTCCAACGCTCTGACGGGGGTGGTGTCTTCGTAAAAGCGATCGTGACACTGTTTCATTTTTTCAACGATTTGCTCGCGCCAAGGACGATCCGTTCCCAGTCGGACGGCAATGTCGATGTATTCGGCTTCGTCGCTGGCAATGGTTTCGGTAATCCCCATCATGGTTAAAAAGGCGTAGGTGTGGCGTCCCCGCATGAATTCGCCGGGACAGGTGACCACCGGGAGGTGACAGGCGATCGCTTCGATGGTGGTGTGTCCTCCCGACCAGTCGAAGGTGTCGAGCAGCACGTCGGAGACGAGGTTGAGGTTGAGAAAATTGGGGTGGCTCAGGCGGGGATAGAAGTGACAAAAGTCCTCGCAATTGAGTCCCACGGCGGCGAAGGCGCGTTGCAAGCGATTTTTCCACTTTTGTGTCAATCGGGTGCTTTCGTGGGCGATAAAGGCAAATTGGGCGTTGGGAACCCGGCGGGCAATTTCGGCAAAGACAAAATCGTACTGAGGGAGATATTTAAAGATGGCTTGGGAGGAGAGGTAAACGATCGCGTCGTCGCGCAATTTAAAGAAGGAACGGGGTTGGGTGACGTGGGGGGGGTTGGGTTTTTCGTAGGCGATGCTGATGTTGGGAAGGCGGACGAGTCGTTCGCGATAGTGCTTGTCTGCACCGTCGGGTTCCATCAGCTCGCTGGTGAGGAAGTAGTCGATGGTCGGCAAACCGGAGGTGACCGGATGTCCCCAGGTCATGCATTGCACCGGTGCCAGGCGCAATCCGGCGAGGATGGTGGCGTCGGGTTCCATGCCAATGTCGAGATAGACGAGAACGTGAAGGCGATCGCGGATAATTTTATTGGCAATTTCGCGCACGCGATCGTCGCTGAAGTGGAAGTATTTAGGGAGTTTGTCGAACGAGTCGCTGTGTTGGCGAAATTTGGCGGTGATGTGGTCGTCTTCTTGTCCGATGTAGTAGGAATAAGCTTCAAATTTGTCGCGATCGCGATGTCGGATCCAGCCGTTATACAGGTGTCCGACGGTGTGGCGAAACATACAGGTGGAGATATAGCCCACGCGAATTTTACCGCCATCGGTTAGCGGTGGCATGGGTCGCGGTTGTACGAATTCGGGATAGTTGGCGGCGAGAATTTCATGAACGAGTTCGCCGTATCCGGTTTGCAAGTCGCGATCGTTTCCGGCTTGATAGGCGAGGTAAAAGTTCACCGCTCCGCGAATCAAACTCATGGACTGTTGGGGCGATCGCAATCGGTCGGGGATTTGTTCGGTGAGTTGGTGCAAGCCTTGGGTAAAGCGATCGCGGTAGGCACTAATTTCGTCGGGATTGTCGTAGATAATCGGTAAAAATAAATGTCGGTAGCGCTCGAAAAACAGTTCGTTGGGCAAACATTGAATTGCCGTATTCGCCGCCTCGATCGCCTCTTGGTTGCGCCCGCAATTTCGCAGCAGAATAAATAAGTCGAAGTGCAAGTGGGTATCTTGGGGAAATCGGCGAATGGCGTCGCGGTAAGTTTCCACCGTCTCTTCAACCCGATCTAAGGCTTTATAACATAGGGTCAAAAATCGATAGGCGCGTAGGGTATCCTGGGGTTTGAGGCTCGATTGCGGCAGTTGTAAGAAACGCTGGTAACGTTCGGCGGCGTCGCGATATTGTTGTTTTTGGAAATAGGCGCATCCGGTATAAAACGACGCTTCGGCTTCGTACCCTTCCCCTTTAGCGCGATAGGCTTCCCCTAAACTGGCAGCGATGTCGGCACTTTTTGGATTGAGATCGTAGGCTTTTTGATAAACGTCAACCGCCTCGTCAACGCGCTGGCGGGAGAGATAGATTTTGCCGAGATTGCAATAAGCGTCGATAAATTTAGGTTGGGCGGCAATGCCTTTTTGATAGATATCTTCGGCTTTCGAGAGATGTCCCGCCTCGACAAAAATGCGCCCCATTTGACGATAGGCTTCAACGCATTTAGCATCGCAACCGATCGCCTGTTGATAGGCTTGTAACGCTGCCGAAATTCCGCGCGTTTTCTCTAACGCCACCCCTAAGCGACAGTAATAGATAGCGCGATTGGGATCGAGTCGAATCGACTGAGAAAATGCCGAACGCGCCTCTTGCAATCGTCCGGTTTTGAAGTATAAAATCCCGAGATTGCTCCACGAGTCGGCATGATTGGCATCGCGGCGCAAGGCTTCCCGATATTTTTCTTCGGCAGCCGCCCAATTTCCCTGACGGGTCAAGGCGACGGCTTCTCGATGGAATTGTTGTAGGTCGGACATTGGCTCGATAGAATGGCGATCGCAATTTGAGGGAACGGGGAATAGGGAAAGCGTACCTCAATTATTGGCACAATGCGATTAAGCTCCCGATTCGATTGTAGTCCGAGCCTGTACCGCAGCCTCTCGAATGGCGTGTTGCTGTTCCCGGTCGTATCCCCAGCGGTCTAGAAACGCTCCATATTGTCCCGCTCCCGTGGTGACGCTTTGGTGCAAGTCGTCGAGATGTCGGGACAGTTGGGGGAGGTTGGCGCGACTGATGAGATTGACGGTGCGCGATCGCACTTGTTCCGAACTGGCAGCCATTTCGTCATTTCCACGCCGTCGGTGTTCTACCGCCATCGCCGAAGACATGGCGAGATTTTTGACTAATAATTCTGCCACGCGATCGCCATGGGGTTGAAAGGCTTCTAAAATGGCTGGAGCGGGAGAATTGGCGATGGGGCGATCGTCAGTTAAATAGGTCGCAAAAAAGCCACGCGCGCCGGGTTTGGAGGCGACTAATTGAGTCACGGCATCTTGCACTTGGCGATCGGAAATCTCGTTATTTTCTAATTGTTCGAGAAGTTGTTGCGTTAGGGCGATCGCTTGTTGGAAATCAACCGTCTCTGGAATCGATAGGGCGCTCATCGATTGTCCTCTTCTCTCTATTATCAATTTAGGTTAGCACGAGCAATGGGAAACGGAAATTTAGACGGCAGGCGATCGCGTGGTTTTGAAAAGTATT
>CAYQUF010000070.1:10060-22511 GCA_964420595.1 uncultured bacterium | reverse complement strand
ATCGGCTCAGGGGGGACTATGCCGCCGCACTGAGTGCTTTGCAGCGAGCTTTAGCGATCGTTCGAGAAAGGGAAGACTTCCAAGGCAAAGCGTTCGTTCTCAATAGTTTGGGCGAGACGTACCGGGGGTTGGGGCAGTACCGCCAAGCGATCGCGCAATTCGAGCAAGCGTTAGCGATTGCCCGACAGCACGATATCCCACTGCTAGAGGCGGCAATTCTCTCGAATTTAGGAGCCAGTTATGATGATATCGGGAATGAGCGGCGCGCGATCGACTTTTATCGGCAAGGATTGCAGCGGTCGAGGGCGATCGGCGATCGCCAGGGGGTCGCGCAAACGTTAATCAATCTCGGTGTCGCTTACGAGCGATCGCGAGACTATCAAAAGGCTCGACAGTTTTATCGGCAAGGACTGGAGGCGGTACGCGCCATTGGCGATACTTCTGCTGAGGCTCAGGCGTTGAACAATTTAGGATCGATTTTTCGACAGCAGGGGAATTATCCTCAAGCGCTCGAATACTACAATCGCGCCCTCCAACTGCGTCGTGCGTTGGGCGAAAAAGCGGCGATGGCGGTGACTTTGAACAATATCGGCGTTGCTCAAATGGAGACCGATCGCCTGGATCGGGCAACGGATAATTTATACCGCGCCATCGAAATTCTCGAATCCTTGCGTCCGGGATTGAAGGATTCAGATCGGGTGGCATTGTTCGACCGGCGATCGGGGGTTTATCGGGTGTTGCAACAAGTTTCGATCGCGCGCGATCGCCCCGAGGCTGCCCTAGAAATTGCCGAACGCGGTCGTGCTAGGGCGTTTGTGGAACTGTTGGCGCAAAGACTTCCGACGGAGGACATTCCGCAACCCGTTCCTCCCCCGACGATCGATCGCATTCGTCAAATCGCACGGGATCGCAATGCGACCTTGGTGGAGTATTCTTTGATTCGCGATAGTACCGCACGCGATCGCCAGCTCTATATTTGGGTGGTCAAACCTAGCGGCGAAGTGACTTTCCGATCCCGCGATCTCAGTGGCGTGACTTCACCATTCCGTGAGATTGTCAGTCGAACTCGGGATGCGCTGCAAGTTGACCTGAGTGGCGTGAATGCTCGCAAGATTCGCGATCGCCAATTGCGCCAGCTACACGAGCTTTTAATCGCACCAATTGCCGATTTGTTACCGAGGGATCCCGACGATCGCGTTATCTTTATTCCTCAAGATGAATTGTTGCTCGTTCCTTTTGCGGCGTTGAAAGACGCGGGAGGCGAGTATGCGATCGAACGCCATACGATTTTGACGGCACCGGCGATTCAAGTTTTATCTTTGGTTCGAGATCGACCCCAGCGCGATCGCTCGCAATTTTTGGTGGTCGGTCATCCCGAGATGCCGGTTTACCAAACTCCAGACGGGGAGTCCTATCAACCGCGAGTTTTGCCCGAGACACAGACAGAGGCGATCGCGATCGGTCGGATTCTCGACAGCGAAGCGCTTTTGGGCGATCGGGCGAGCGAAACTGAAGTGGTTCGGCAGATTTCGCAAGCCAGTATCGTTCACCTGGCAACCCATGGATCTTACGATTATTTTGGCGATTCCGAGATTCCCGGCGCGATCGCGCTGGCACCTACCTCTCGGGATGATGGCTGGCTGACGGGAAGTGAAATTCTCAATCTCGATCTCAATGGCGCGTTAGTAGTGCTTAGTGCCTGCAATACTGCTCCTGGGCGACTTTCGGGAGATGGCGTGATTGGGTTGTCCCGGTCTTTCCTCTCCGCCGGTGCCTCTAGCGTGATTCTCTCGCTCTGGCGCGTGGAAGATGCCCCTACGGTTCCGCTCATGACGGAGTTCTATCGCCAGTTACAGCAGGGTCAAGCTCGATCTGCTGCGCTGCGGCAAGCAATGCTGGCAACGATGCAGGAGTTTCCCGACCCGAAGATTTGGGGGACGTTTATTTTGGTCGGGATAGATTAGAGGTTTGGGGTTCCAATCAAAGGAGTTCCCCTGCTATCTCTCACGTGTCAGTCTCCGAGGCGAATCATCAATTGAATGTTCCGAAATCGGTCACTCCTCGGAGCATCCCAACGCCACCGCCACCGCTTCAATACTGCGCGGATGCCTCACCATCATGGCGTGAGCAAAAATCGACAACTTAATATTCCGACTCATCGGCATCTGCGAACTACTCGGCGGGACGATAATAAAATCCCACGGCGTCCAGATCGACGTAAAATCCAGTCGTGCCAAACAGTCAGCATCGCGGTTTAAATCGCGAACGAACGCACTTCCCGGACGCATTTGCAAGCAATTGGATCGGGGCAAACCGTACGCCATCCAAGTGCCGCGATGGGGTGCGGAAATGGTGACAAACCGCTCCACGCGATTGAGACCTCCGAGGCGTTGCAGGTAATAGCGAGCCACCAGTCCCCCCATGCTCAACCCCACCAAATCGAAGGATTGCTCGGAGGCTAAGGTGCGATCGATATAATCGCTCAATTGAACGGCGACATCTTCAAGGGCGATCGCCCCCGCGCGATGAGTTAAATTAGGAGCGTAGACCGATCGCCCAGACTGCTGCAACCGTTGGGTCAATTTCCCAAACACGCTCGCCTGTCGGAACAGTCCGTGAACCAGAACAATCGGTCGGTTGCCAGAATTATCCATAACTCGGTTTCAGATTCACCGGAACCGACAGTTGCTCGGCGACCAATTTGAGACTGCGAGCATCGACCAACATCCAGGGATGCAGCAGCACCGGCACTCGAAACTCCTTCCCCACTGGCATCTGGGAGCTATTCGCCGGAACGATCATTAAGTCGTAGGGCGTCCAAAGTGAGGTAAAATTCAGTTGACCCAACACGGTCGTCGCATCCTGGTTGAGATCTTGGAGAAAGTCGCTGCCCGGACGCATTTGCAGGCAACCGGGACGTTGCAGCGTGTAAGCCGTCCACGTGCCTTGATGGGGCGAAGAAATGGCGATAAAACGCTTGACGCGATCGCGCCCGCCCAAACGCTGAACGTAATAGCGAGCCACCAGTCCGCCCATGCTGAACCCAACCAGGTCAAACGGGCGATCGCTCGGTAAGTGTCGGTCGGCGTAGTCTGCGACTTGGTGTGCCAGTTCGTCGATTCCGGCGGCACCGTTATTGGGAACCAGGTTCAGGCTATGCACCTCCCAGCCGAGATTGCTCAAATAGGCAGTCATTTTGGCAAACACGACGGTGGTGTCGAGGAAACCGTGAACCAGTAAAACCGGATGGCGATCGGGAAAACTGTTCATCTTTAATTCGGCAAACGATCCGAAATTCAGTTTACCGAGATCTCGAGGACATCGAACTGGTACAATTTATCAGATCGTCATGGGAAGATTGTAAACTTAGATGACAATCGAAGCTCCTCTGACGCTAAAGTAAGGCTGCAATTGACCGAATGACGTTGCCCTCGTTCAGTTTTGTGACAAAATTTTAAGCAATCTTGTCAAGTTGCTTATCAAAAATTAATAATTAAACTGGGATGCTTTCAGGTATTACTGGAATTATGCCCACCGACTGCTCGGTCATTGCAGAGTTTTATTCGTTAGATCGCGATTAGGAGAAATTACAGTGTTTGGTTTTCTAAAAAAATTGTTTGGCGGCATCTTTGGCTTCCTCGGTCGCTTATTTGGTTTCAGTAAAAAAGATTCAGGTTATTTTGTAGAGTTTGACGATTCCCAATCGCAACAGGGAGAACAGCCGAAGTCCGAACCGGCTAAATCCGAATCGCCCAAGCAAGAAGCAAAGCCAGAGAAGCCAAAAGCAGAAAAACAACCCGAACCCAAACCCGCCCAAGCGGACGGAAACAAGTCGGAAGCACAGCCAAAGCAACCGAAACCGAAGAAGGAAACAGCAGCGGCAAAATCGAATGGCAAGGCAGCAAAATCCGAACCGAAGAAATCCGAGCAAAAAGCAGCTCCAGCCAAAGCTCCCAAGCCAGCAGCCTCTAAGCCTGCCGAACCCGAACCGGTAGGAGCGTTTTCAACTGAATATCTCATGCCGCAACCGACGCCAACTCGCCGTCGTCCCGGTGCCAATATGAACTACTTCCTCAATATGGCACGGGAAGTTAAGAAGTAATCTGACGAAAGGGCGATCGCGATTAGAATAAACTCGCGGTCTTGAGAATAGTTTTGACGCTCGCGAAGCAGGGAAAAAGTGGTCTAATCGCTTTTCCCTGTTTTGCTATTCAATTACAATTCATTGGCGAAATAGCTATGTTTCGCAGACGCCATTCATCCAATCAAACTATTATAGCAACCGCCAAGGCGATTAGGACAGATCTTCGTGTTCCCTACTCCCTTTCTACAGATCGCAATGTCCTAACCGTTCTGTCCGTTGCTATAGTAGGAAATTGGTCAATCAATCGCCCTGGTTTTGCTATTCAGCGGCAAGTTATTCGCCTGCCTGAAAAATTCGATCTGCCGCTAATTCTAAATTAGGAAAAGTGGGAGAAACGATGGTATCTCCTCTCCGAAATAACTGCGTTTCGTAGACGCCATTCACCAAATGGCAAATAGTAATCGTCGGTTGCTTCGGACTGCCAATATAGCGTCTTCCTCCTAAGCCTTTATGGTCTACAATCCAATATTCGGCAATTCCCATCGCCTCGTAATCTTCAAATTTACGAGCATAGTCGTCCGACCAATTCGTCGAAACCACTTCAACCAGCAATTTCACCGAAGTGCCTAACGCAATCACCGATTCCCGTTCCCACAGCGGTTCTCGTGCGAGTTCGGCAGAATCGAGGACTAATACATCCGGCTTGTAGTCACTTTCGTATCCCAACGGCTGCACCATCGCCGTATTGGGAATGAAATCGGGTAAATCCTCTCGGTCGAGCCAGACGTTTAACTTGCGATTGAGTAATCCCACCACCTGCTCGTGGGAACCGGTTGGCTGCATTTCAACAACAGTTCCGTCGTGTAACTCGTAGCGTCCGGTTTCCGGCTTCCATGCCAGAAACTCCTGAAAGGTCATCGACTGGGAGATTGCTCGAACCATGACCGATGAAAGAGAAATGGGCAGTACTGGATTCGAACCAGTGACATCCTGCTTGTAAGGCAGGCGCTCTACCGCTGAGCTAACCGCCCGCGAAACACACGGACACTTATTATAACAGACGATCGCCCCTTGTGACCCCCTTTGCCAAAAATTTTGGTCGCCCCGAGGGTCAGTGCAATCGGGCATAATAGACAGAAGCGTCACGATAGCGAACGTTTATGCCTGTTTCCCAACCCTCCAATCGCGCCGCACTGCAAGATTCGACTCTGAACGCCCTACAAAAACTCATCGACGTAGTGGCTCAACTGCGATCGCCCGAGGGAGGCTGTCCTTGGGATCTCGCCCAAACCCCCGAAACTCTGATTCCCTACGTCATCGAAGAAGCCTACGAAGTCGTCGATGCCATTCGGGGCGGCGACAAAGACGCGATCGCCGAGGAGTTGGGCGACCTACTGTTGCAAGTGGTGCTGCAAGCCCAAATTGCCACGGAATACAACGATTTTACCCTAGCGGAAGTGGCAGAGGGGATCGCCGAAAAGTTAATTCGCCGCCACCCTCACGTCTTCGGAGACGTAGAGGTCAACAGTGCCGAAGAAGTCCACCGCAACTGGCAGCAAATTAAAGCCGCCGAAAAGGGCAATAACGGCGACGAAGCTGCCAAACTCAGCACCAAATTGCAACGCTACGCCCGGATTTTACCGCCACTGACCGGAGGAATGAAAATTTCGCGCAAAGCAGCGGGTGCGGGGTTCGAGTGGGAAAATATCGATGGGGTGTGGGAGAAGTTTCGCGAGGAACTCGAAGAATTCCAACACGCGATCGCCCATGAAGACCAATCTCGCCAACAAGAAGAACTCGGCGACCTATTGTTTGTGATTATTAATTTAGCCCGCTGGCACGACCTCGACCCGGCGACAGCCTTGCACGACACCAATCATCGCTTTGTCCGGCGATTTGCCCTAGTTGAAGAATTAGCGCCCAAACCGATTTCTGAATGCACCCTTGCCGAGTTCGAGCAAGTTTGGCAGGAGGCGAAGGCGAAATTAAAGGCAACAGGAAATCAAGATGGAGAAACCTAGGGGTTTGGTCTCCAAACTCTTTCGACTACCTGGGAATTTCTATCAATCCCACTTTCCGCTCCCCATGCGGGGAAAACGCTAAAGCGTTTACTACAAACTCATTGAAAGTGCAATTGCCGATTGAATTAACTGTTGAAACTAAAGGCGATCGCCTCGATCGCTGGCTGTCAAAACAATTGAGCGATCTGTCGCGATCGCGCCTGCAACACCTGATCGAAGACGGTCGCGTCTGGGTCAACGGCGATATCTGCCTGTCGAAGAAAACTCACGTCCAACCGGGCGATCGCGTCCAGGTGGAAATTCCGCCCCCCGAACCCCTGGATTTGCGCCCCCAGACCATTCCCCTCGATATCCTCTACGAAGACGAGGAACTCATTATCATCAATAAACCCGCCGGTCTCGTCGTCCATCCCGCACCCGGACATCCCGACGGCACCCTCGTCAACGCTCTACTCGCTCACTGCGACTCCCTCGCGGGAATCGGCGGCGTACAGCGACCCGGTATCGTCCACCGTCTCGATAAAGACACCAGCGGCGCAATTGCCGTTGCCAAAACCGATCGCGCCCATCAAAGCCTGCAAGCGCAAATTCAAGCCCGAACCGCCAGCCGAGAGTACCTTGCCATTGTCTGTGGCGTTCCCCCCACCGAAACCGGCATCGTTAACCAGCCCATCGGTCGCCATCCCGTCCATCGTAAAAAAATGGCAGCGATCTCCGTCGAACGGGGCGGACGACCCGCTATCACCCACTGGCGGACTCTCGAACGCTTGGGCAACTATACCTTGTTGCACTTTCGCCTCGAAACCGGACGCACCCATCAAATTCGGGTTCACTGTGCCCATCTGGGTCATCCCATCGTCGGCGATCCGGTTTACGGTTCCGGTCGTTCGGTCGGGGTTAACCTTTCCGGTCAAGCCTTGCACGCCTGGAAACTTACCTTGCAACATCCGATCTCGGGGGAATGGATTGAAGCGATCGCCCCGCCACCAGAAACCTTTAACAAACTCTTAGCAATCCTGCGCCAACGAATCCATTCCTAACGCGAACTACCGTCTGTCTCCCTCTATCAGTGGGCTACGGCTTTCGATTGGCTAGTTCTAATCAACTTGGTGCTCTCACCGAACGCAGCGAACCCTTCTCTATCAAAACAGACTGGAAACTGGCAACTGACAACGAGAGAACGAACCTCAAATCCGACCCCCCTTCGCCAATCGCCAATTTCCAATCGCAGACTATCTAGCGGCGGCGGTAAGGCACGGCACGCTCGTAGTCAATGTTTTGCGCCGAGACGCGCGGCACCGGGTTGGGACGCGCCGACAGCGATCGCGCCAAGTTCAAGAAGCGAGAGGGATCGCCCTCTTTCGGCTGCTTGTCTTGGGGAATAAAGCGGCGAACCACCGTTTGCCAGACAATTTGAGGGAAGCCCAACTGACTGCGGTGATAGGCACCGTAACGGGGGGTTTTGAGGTTGAACGGAACCTCGCCCATCTCCCGCTGCGGCAGATTCCGACGCCGTTGGTACGGAACCGTCGCTTCGCCGAAGTTGGTCAGGTATTCTTCGCTATCGAGCAGTTCGTTAACGAATCCTTGGATACCCTTAGTCGCCAACACGATCGACCACGCGATTTTTTCGCGCTCGTTGTAGATATCGCGTCCGAGAACCCGCTGCACGCACAGTTCTGCGAAGCGATAGTTGCTGTTGGTGTCGTAGTTGCGACGGCGGAAGGGATCCGAGAGGATCAAACCGCGAATGAAATCGCGCACGGTGATTTGACCGTACTTGAGTTGAGATTCCAAAGCGGTTTGGCGGTTGCTCTTGAGGATCTGGTGCTCGCTGTAAATCTGGCGATAAGCCGCCCAGATCAGATCTTCCATGTCGCTGCCCGAGAGCAGGTTTTCAGTGGTATAAACTTTTGGTTGCTCTTCAGTGGGAACCTCGTAGCCAGCGACCCTTTGGTTTTGGCTCTTTGGCTCGTAAGTTAATAAAGGAATTGCCACGATACTATCTCCGTAAGCTTAAACTCGCAGCGCTCGCTCGCCAGCGCCCAGCGTGACCAGCTGAGTGCCGGTGTAATTTTCAATGACATTCTCCCGACGCCAATGGGTGCGGCGAGGGGTTCGAGGCTCGCGCCTCTGAGTTTCCTGCTTCGTTTAGGCAGAACCTATCCGCAGGCGTTATTTAACGTCCGGGTCATGCCTCACCCCAGACGGAATCGAGTCTTCGGCTCGCGAGGAGCATCGATTTCGGATTTCGCGAACTGGGCGATCGAGAGGGCAGACTGGCAGAGCCAACCGCCGAATCTCGACCGACTCGCGATCGCGGCGCGTCTTCCCCCACCCGAAAATCGGACTGGAATTTACGCACCGTTCTTTAATACCAATCTCATGTTTCTGAGTGAAAGCAACAATTTGTAATATTTTTTGACAAAAAGCACCACAGCCAGCCGTTACCAGCCCCAAGCCGAATAGTAGGTAGCAGCGGAACCGTTCCCAGTCTTTTCAGGAGACTGAGCCGACTCCTCCGGGTCGATGCGGCTTTCGGTGCAGAAGGTCGCCGTACTGAACCCGCCAAATCGCGTCACGGTACTGGTGCGAACGCGCAGGTCGGGATTGGGGAACCAGAACCGCTCGATCGAACTCATGGTTTCGTATTCGGTGATCAGGATTAAACCGCCATCGTCATCCACGACGTAACGACCCGCCACCGGTACCACTTCGGCGTATCCCCGTTCGCGCAGCATTTTCCCTTCGCGGGGATTGTCGGGGTCGGGAACTAGGGCGAACACCGCCGATCCCTGGTGGTTCTCGTCGTCTTCCTTATCCCATTCCATAAAGCCATTCCAGCGCACTAATGCCCCGCCAATGGCGTGTTTGGGTTCGACCTCGTGCATCTGGCAGATTTCGGCGACGCGGGGATCGTCGGCGCTGAGGCTATCGACTTCGATTTGGGATTCGCCCAGTTCGGCGCGTCGGAAGGGAAGGTGGTGGGTCGTGCGTTGCGATCGCCACTTTCCCGCGCTTTGATGGAAAAAATCCATTGCATCCATCGGACTCATGTTTCGATCTCAATCCTTAATTTCGCTGTTCCCATTATGAAACGAGGCGGACGCGATCGCAGCCGTGCCGTTCCCACAAAAATCATTTCGACCGGCGATCGCCCCTCGAAACCCGCTATTTTCTGAATTCAAAGCCGATGGCGGGAGTCGAACCCGCGACCGCTCGATTACGAATCGAGTGCTCTGGCCTCTGAGCTACATCGGCACTACCGATTTGAAATTATAACACGGCAGCTTCGATTCACGAAAGCGATCGCCCTCAAATTTGTCCGGGAATTTCGAGGCAATTTCAAAAGGCGATCGGATCGCTCCAGACTCGAATTACTTCAGCGCTCCATCCGTTTGGTTGGAATTCGTGGCACCCGAATACACCAACCCTTGATGCAAATCGAGGGTCAGAATCGAGCCATCCCGGATGAGCTGGGTCGCATCCTCTACCCCGACAATCGTGGGAATCCCCAGACGCAAGCCAATCACCGCCGCATGACTGGTGAGGCTTTCTTCTTCCGTAATCACCCCGCCCGCCTTGCGAATCACTTCGACAAAATCGGCACTGGTCGTCGGCGCGACCAAAATCTCGCCCGGACTGAAATTGCCCACGTCCATGGCGCTGCGAGCCACCCGAGCGCGACCGCTGACCGAGCCTTGTCCCAACCCGACGCCTTTGCCCAACACGGCGGTCACCACTTCCACCTTGATCAAATCCGTCGAACCCGACACCCCTTGCAGCGTTCCCGCCGTCATCACCACTAAATCGCCTTCAAACACCAACTGCTTCTCTTGTGCCACGTTGAGCGCTGCTTGGAACGTCTGCCCCGTCGAAGGCAGATCCAGCACCAACAGCGGTTTGACTCCCCAAACCAGTTGTAACTGTCGCGCCACGTCCACATGAGGCGTCACGGCTAAAATCGGCGGATTCGGTCGAAACTTCGACACGTTTCTCGCCGTCGATCCGCTCTTGGTCAGGGTCATCACCGCCGTTGCTTCCAACTGCGCGGCAATTTGCGCCACCGCCTGAGAGATGGCATTGGGAATAGAGCGACCCGTATCTTCCACGTTCGAGACGTTGCGGGTAATCTGCTCCCGTTCGATGCGCACGGCAATTTGCGCCATAGTCGCCACGGCTTTAACCGGATACTTCCCCACCGCCGTCTCGTTGGAGAGCATGACCGCATCGGTACCGTCGATAATCGCATTCGCCACGTCCGAAATTTCGGCGCGGGTGGGTCGGGGATTGGACGCCATGCTATCGAGCATTTGAGTTGCCGTAATCACGGGAATGCCCAAGCGATTGGCAGTCGAGATCAGACGCTTTTGCAGGATCGGCACTTCTTCGGCGGGCAGTTCCACCCCCAAATCGCCGCGCGCCACCATGACGCCGTCGCAGAGGGACAAGATTTCGTTCATTTGCTCGATCGCCTCGTGTTTCTCGATTTTGGCGATCACCGGGACGTGTTTGCCCGCACTGGAAATCAGTTCTTTAATCTCGAGGACATCTTGAGGATTGCGCACGAAACTCAGCGCCACCCAATCGACCCCCTGATCCAGACCGAACATCAGATCGCGGCGGTCTTTGTCGGTCATGGCTTTCACTGAAAGGTAGACGCCGGGAAAATTGACCCCCTTGCTATTGGAAAGGGTGCCGCCGACCACCACGCGACAAAACAGGTCGCCTTTGATTTGGTCTACTTTCTCGACGCGCATCTCGACCCGACCGTCATCGAGCAAGATGGTTGCCCCTTCCGGGACTTCCCGCGCCAAGGGTTCGTAGGTGACCGAAGAGATGCTGCGATCGCCCGCGACCGCCCGACTGGTCAGGGTAAACAGATCGCCTTTTTCCACCACGACCGACCCTTGCTCGAACCGACCCAGGCGGATTTTCGGTCCTTGCAGGTCTTGCAGGATTCCGACGGGTTGATTTAGCTCGAACGAGATTTGCCGGATGAGGCGAATGTTGCGCTGGTGATCGTCGTGGGTGCCGTGGGAGAAGTTCAACCGTAAGGTGGTCGCTCCGGCTTCAATCAGCGATCGCAGGGTGTCGGCACTGCTGGTAGCAGGACCGATCGTGGCAACAATCTTGGTTCGACGCAGGGAATGTTGTACTTGCATGGACGCTTAATCAAGGGGTCTGGCTAGCATAACTCTGAAGGTGCCCCTTGGTTAGTGTCTCACAATCGATCGCCCCGTTGAATTGAGAACCGGGAGATTTCTCGGTTTTTGGTACTCTCGGTTACAACAATCGTTGCATCTTGCTGCTACGGTAAGCCATACCTCTAGCACTGTTACGGATGGGATTGAGACGTACTGGGTCCCCTGAACCTCGTCCTCATCCCATTTTTAATGTTCGAGCGACCCGAATCGCCACTTTAACGGAAGTTTTCCGGGTCGAGTCGAGGGGCGTCAGAACTGGGGCGATCGAGCAGTTCCCCAGTGCCGCCGTCGTTGCGATCGAGGAACGGTTTGAGATTCACGCGATCGCGTCGCGATTGAGAATGGCTGGGGCGATCGCCCCCTAAAATATCTTCGCCGAGAATCTCTTCGAGGAATCGCGCGTCGTCGGAATTGCCCACCAAGGCGTTAACCGGTTGGGTCGATTCGCCGCTGTCGGCTCGGACGATGTTGTCGAAGACTAAATTGCGCGTCCGTTGGGGATCTTGTCCCGGCGGGACGGTAAACACGATGCGACAGCGCGGATCTGCCTCGGTGGTCACGCAGACGATATCGTAGTTGTTTTCGCGACCCGTGCCGAGTTCGACCAGTCCGTCGGGGCGGTAAAATTCCAAGCGACGGGCAATTTCGTTACAGCGGCGCTCTGGCGTCCAACCGCCTCCCAATTCGCTGGGAACCGCCCACGGATAGCTCTGTTCCGGTTGGCTTTCGGGGTGGTACATGACCGTATACTGTCCCTGGCGGAACTCGCAGGTAAATCGCGGTCGTTCGGGGTCGCTGGATGCAGGCGATTCGGTCGAATCCGAACTGGGGGACTCTGCCTCAGTTTGCGCCACCGTGACGGTTGGAGCGAGGGTGAGGAAAGCCAGGGAAAGCGATGACGCCAATAGCTGGGTCAACCAGGGCAGTCCATTTGCAGTTAGCAATTGTCGTGACATGAGTGTTGTTCCTCCAAATTGGGCGATCGCCTTGGGAATCATGCAGCGAGGGCGAAGTCACTCCGCCAACCCTCGATCGCGCCGAAGCGTCCACTATTGGATCTTGACGCACCCGCGCCCGAAAAGTTGCCCGACTCGGGGCGATCGCTTCGGTTCCCTCTCCCCCCGCGCGATGGTCGGACA
>CAYQUF010000070.1:0-9960 GCA_964420595.1 uncultured bacterium | reverse complement strand
ATGGTCGGACATTAGTTAAAAATCTTCAAAAAACTGAGAGCGATCGGATTCTCTTATTTCATAAAACTTCATTATTAAACGCTGGTATCGTATACTACGCGAGAGTCCACCAAAGGAGCATAGACTGTGATGTCGGAGGCAGGACGGCCACTGACAGTTCCGAAAGAACTACTCGGTCCTCCCGGCGATTTCAATCCGACGCTGCTGCTATTTTTATCAGCCCTGATATTGGTCGTGCTATCGACCCTGGGGTATTGGCAGTGGAATTGGCCGGGCTGGTGCTGTTTTCTAATTAACGTTATCGCCCTCCACATGGCGGGGACGGTCATTCACGATGCATCCCACAATGTTGCCCATCGCGATCGCCTGGTCAACGCCATTTTGGGGCACGGCAGCGCCCTGATGTTGGGGTTTGCCTTTCCCGTGTTCGCGCGGGTTCACATGCAACACCATGCCAACGTCAACGATCCCGAGAACGATCCCGATCATTTCGTGTCCACTGGGGGACCCTTGTGGTTGATTGCCGCTCGGTTCTTCTACCACGAGATCTTTTTCTTCAAACGACGGCTGTGGCGCAAATACGAACTGCTGGAGTGGTTCCTCAGCCGCCTGTTCGTGATTGCCGTGGTATCGTTCGCCGTGTGGGGCGAGTTTCTCGGCTACATTCTCAATTTTTGGTTTGCTCCCGCCTTAGTGGTGGGATTGGCGTTGGGACTATTTTTCGACTATTTACCCCACCGACCGTTTCAAGCGCGCGATCGCTGGAAAAATGCCCGAGTCTACCCCAGTCCGATCCTGAACGTGCTGATTTTGGGGCAGAACTACCATTTGATCCACCATTTGTGGCCATCGATTCCCTGGTACGCCTATCAAAAAGCGTATCGAGAAACCCAACCCCTGCTCGATGCCAAAGGTTGCGATCAGTCTCTGGGACTGCTAAAAGGCAAAAGCTTTCTCAGCTTCGTGTACGACGTTTTTCTGGGAATTCGTTTCCACGGCAAACATTAAGCGTCAGTTCGCCAGTGACCGATCCCCCCGGTTGCCTCATCTAAAAATGGGCGATCCAGTTGAGTCGAATCGCCCGTTTGCCCATCGTTTAGCCCTTGCTAGCGAGGCGTTTGACCGATCGCCGAGAAGTTCCAATCGGGTCGCAAACTTCTGGCACCGCGCAGATAGGGGTGGTGAATCTCCCCATGAGATTCGGGTAGGTTAACGTGAATCAGAAAGCGGATGCAGCGATCGAGGTCGTCTTCGACATGCATGTGCTGCACGTCGAGGAGAGGGACGTTATCCCAGCGGGGTCGCTCTCGCGCGATCGCGGCTGGAAACACCGCATCTAAATCGCGAGTCACCGAAAAGGTGGCACTGACGATCTGCTCGGGTTCGAGTTGCGGATTGCACCGTTCGAGTTCCTCGAGTAGTTCTGCCACTGCCTCTCGAATTGCTTCGACTGAATTTTCCGAGGCAGTCGTTGCCCCGCGAATTCCCCGAACTCTCCACTCCACGCAAAAATCCTCCCTTTGCTAAAACCTGATTTCAAACTCTTGCCCCTGGGGGCAAATCGGATGTCCCGTTGCTTTAAGGACGATACAGCCACAGCGGCAAGCCATTGGTCGAGACTTCAAACTCGATCCAATCCCTAGCTGTAGATACATTGGTTCCGAGACGAGTTCCGCCACCGATCAGCCGGCTCCATAACGGCTTGCGTTCTTCGAGGGTATGGCACTGGGTTTTGTCGGGATCTAACCCGGCGAGTTCGGCTGCCCAGCAACGGGCATCTTCTTCGCTTCCGAGGCGATCGACAACCCCCAATTCTAAGGCTTGCTGACCCGTAAAGATGCGTCCGTCAGCGAACGATCGCACCGTGTCCGTTGCCAGTTGCCGACCGCAGGCGACGGTTTCGACAAATTGGTTGTAGCTCGTGTCGATTAAGGCTTGCAAAATATTTTTTTCCGGTTCGCTCAAGGCGCGATCGAACGCCAAGATGTCTTTGTAAGGACCGGATTTGATGGTTTTGAACGAGACGCCGATGCGATCGAGCAGTCGTTCTAAATTATTCCCGCGCAAGATGACGCCGATGCTGCCGGTGATCGTGCCGGGATTGGCGACAATTCGCTCGGCTCCCATCCCGACGTAAACGCCGCCAGAGGCTGAGATATTGCCAAAACTCGCCACGATCTTGGTTTTCTCGCGCAGTCGCATCAGGGCATTGTAAATTTCCTGGGAGTCGGCGACGGTTCCGCCAGGACTGTCGATGCGCAGTAAGAGAGCGGGAAATTTCCGTTCTTCAACCGTTTTGAGCGCTTCTAAAACTCGCTTTCGAGTCGGGGCGGCAATTAAACCCGTAATTTCAATTCGTGCAATTTGTTTTCGAGATCGACTAAACGGCCAGACCATAGAATTGTTCGGAATCAAGAATTAAGTAAGATCGCCGCTCGCTCCAGAGGACAGCATGGCGTTTGAAAGGAAACGAGGGGCGCTGCTTCGTCCACGTTAGCCCAAACTGTGGGGGACTTGTACAGATCGGGGACCCGATGAGCGCACATTATCCCTATAAGGATGGACGGCAAGGGACACATTTGTATCAAATACTTAACACAAATACATAATTCAGTACAATGAGAGGGACTTGCCGCAATTCGATCCCAACCCTATGCAGCTCGATTCTCCCAAACGTCTATTGTCTAAACTGTTGACCCCATTGCTGATGGTGGCTCCCTTTTTTCTGTGGGGCACGGCGATGGTGGCGATGAAAGGGACGATGTCCCACACGACCCCGTTTTTCGTGGCAGGGATACGCTTGTTGCCTGCCGGTTTTCTCGTCTTGGCAACGGCATGGCTGTTGGGCAAGCCGCAACCGCAAACTTGGAAGGCGTGGGCGTGGATTTTACTGTTTGCCCTGGTCGATGGGGCATTATTTCAAGGATTTTTAGCCCAAGGACTGGCGAGAACGGGGGCAGGATTGGGATCGGTGCTGATCGATTCGCAGCCGTTACTCGTGGCTATCCTGTCCTGGTGGCTGTTTCGCGAGAAAATTGGGGCGTGGGGCTGGCTGGGACTCGGTCTCGGCATTTTGGGCATTAGTGCCATCGGTTTGCCGGACGAGTGGATTATCGGAGTGTTTAACGGAAAAGCGATCGCCCTGGCAGCCAATGCCGACGGCTTGTTTCGCAGCGGGGAAGCGCTGATGCTGCTCGCCTCTATTTCGATGGGGGTCGGAACGGTGATGGTGCGATTTGTTTCCCGCCACGTGGATCCGGTCGTGGCGACGGGATGGCACATGATTTTAGGCGGGATTCCGCTATTCGTGTTGTCTGGCGTGGGAGAAGTCGGTCAATGGCAAGATCTCGATCGCTCTGGCTGGCTGGCACTCGGCTACACCGCCGTATTTGGCAGCGCGATCGCCTACGGGCTATTTTTCTACTTTGCCGCTCGGGGCAATCTTACCAGTTTGAGTGCCTTAACCTTTTTTACCCCAGTCTTTGCACTATTATTTTCCTATCTGTTTTTAACGGAAGTCCTGAGTGCGCTACAGTGGGCGGGGGTGTGTCTGACGCTGGTTAGCGTTGCTTTAATCGAGCAGCGCCACCACCTTGCAGATCGGCTGTCATTCGAGCGAGTAGCTCTGTGGCTGAGCGATCGGAAACGCGATCGCCCCTCGCTCCCGTCAGCGCGACAAACGTCGATTGACGTTCCCATTCGCGTCCGACTGAAAAAATCCG
Source organism: uncultured bacterium (assembly GCA_964420595.1). Lineage (GTDB taxonomy): Bacteria > Cyanobacteriota > Cyanobacteriia > Cyanobacteriales > Geitlerinemataceae > CAYQUF01. The sequence continues at coordinate 6,238 of CAYQUF010000070.1, read as the reverse complement.
AGTCCGAAGTGTAACTGAGTGCCAGCGGTTCGCCAGCGAAATTGGCACGGCAGACCGGATGTGGTTCGGTCGTTGAGGGACGCGCTAAGGTTCGATCGAGCTGTTGCGTCCGGTTCGGTCTCGATCGCCCCTCGACTCGCAGGCATTCGGGGGACAATACAACGATGAATCGAGCTAATTAGAGTAATAGACTACGCTGGTTGCACCGTCGAGCGCCAATTTCGCTTATGAGGCTCCACCGCCCTACGTCGATCGTTTTAACTGGTTTGGCTTGTCTCGGTCTGAATTCTGTCAGTGCTGCCGAGTCCCCCCGGATGGCACGGCTCCAGACGAGATCGCCGATATCGCTCCAATTTGCCCAAGCCAGCGATTCCCCCGAATCCGAACCGCCGCCGACTCTACAACTCGGTAGCACGGCGGCTGAGGTCAAATCGCTCCAGCAAACGCTGACCCAACTGGGATATTACGACGGCGAAATTAGCGGCACTTACGACGCCGCCACGCAACAGGCGATCCAGCAGTTTCAACAAGCCAACGATTTGCAAGCCGATGGGGTGGTCGGTCCGACGACGTGGGACAAGTTACAACAAGCTCGAGCCGCTGCTCCAACGCCGGAATCCTCCCCCAATCCGGATGCCGAATCTGAATCCGAGTCTGAGTCCGAAGCCGAATCCTCGAACAACCGACGCCAGCTCTTGTTTTGGATTATCGGCGCAATGGCGCTGGTCGGGGTCGTCTCGCTGTTATTTTATTGGTTGCTGCGACTATCGAGCGGTACGGAGAATGCTCCTTTAGAACCGGAAGCGCCCGAGCCTTCGCAGGAAGAGGATGAGGGAGATGAGATGGCACAGAGCGCGTCCCAAACGTCTAATAACGGCTATTTCGACGGCGATGCAGAACCTTCCGAGGGTGAAAGGGATGGGGACGAAACCGGGACGGGTGAAACCGATAGCGACTCGCTGAGTATCGAGAAAACCACGCGCTTGCCTAAAATCGATATTGTCGATGAATTGGTGAAAGAGTTAGAGGTACGCGATCCCGTCCAGCGTCGTAAAGCCATTTGGGAGCTGGGTCAACGGGGCGATTCCCGCGCAATTCAGCCGTTGGTGAATTTGATGGTGGAATCGGATTCGCACCAGCGCAGCTTGATTTTGGCAGCCCTGTCGGAAATCGGCTCGCGATCGCTCAAACCCATGAATCGCGCCCTGGCAGTGTCCCTACAAGACGAAAATCCAGAAGTCAGGAAAAATGCAATTCGCGACGTGACTCGTGTCTACGAGATTATTTCTAACTTGAGTCAATTATTGCAATATGCCAGCGACGATACGGACGGCGAGGTGCGGGAAACGGCGGATTGGGCATTGAAACAACTCAATCGCATTCGGTCGTTACCACCTCCCGAAGATGTCCCCACCCTTGGGAATTCGGGCGATTCGGACGAGCGATCGGAACAGGATTGAAAACGATTTGCCCCTAAGAGGTTGAAAAGGTTGTCAAACAACTGAAGGTCATGCCTCAACATTTGCAATGGCAGGTGCTTGAATTCGTTCGAGCATTGGTCAACACGGAAGTTCGAGGTACACCCCCGGCGGAACTTGTTGCATTGTGCGGGTTCAATTCCTGCTGATGACCTTCAGTTGATGCGTGAAGCAATCGAGCAAGATTGCGACCAGGTAGATCTCGATGAGTGGTAGGTTTTGACTCGACACCAATATTGTTATTGCCCTTTTTGCAATGGACTAAGCTAAACGATAGGATTCCACAACGGCTGACGCACGATGCGAAGGTCATACCATTTGCCATCTCATTTCCTGCCCTGCCCCCAAAGGAACAAGCCCAGATTCCATAAATGAAACTTCATCAGGAACGCGCCAAGTCGTTTTGGACAAGGTAATTCGCTCGGTATTGCGCGGCAGTTGATAATAATCTGGACCATAGAAGCTAGCGAACGCCTCCAGTTTATCCAAGGCTTTCATGCTTTCAAATGCTTCGGCATACAACTCAATGGCGTGCAAAGCCGAAAAGCATCCCGCACAGCCACAGGAACTTTCTTTGCTGGTGCGAGTATGGGGAGCGCTATCGGTCCCTAGAAAAAACTTCGGATTCCCCGATGTTGCCGCTTGCAACAAAGCCTGACGATGCTCCTCCCGTTTCAAAATGGGCAGGCAATAAAAATGGGGTTGAAGGCCGCCTTTGAACAGGGCATTACGGTTAAACAACAAATGTTGTGGCGTAATTGTTGCCGCGATCGCGTTGGCAGACAGGACATACTGCACCGCATCAGAGGTAGTGATATGCTCAAGCACCACCCGCAGGTTGGGAAATCGCTGCTTGAGGGGGATTAAATGTCGCTCGATAAACACCTTCTCGCGATCGAACCAATCAACATCGCGATCGGTCACTTCCCCGTGCAGCAATAACGGCATATTCGCCTGCTGCATCGCTTCAAAGACGCGATCGCACTTCCGAATGTCCGTCACACCGGAGTCGGAGTTGGTCGTGGCACCGGCTGGGTAGTACTTGAGTGCTTTGATAAATTGGGATTCTTTTGCCCGAAGAATGTCGTCGGGGCTGGTGTTGTCGGTGAGGTAGAGCGTCATCAATGGCTCAAACTGTTGGCCTTCTGGAATAGCGGCGAGGATGCGATCGCGATAGGCTGCCGCATCTGCCACCGAGCGGATAGGGGGCTTCAAGTTTGGCATGACGATCGCTCGGGCAAACTGACGCACCGTGTAGGGCAGAACCGCTTTCAGTGCTGCACCGTCGCGCAGATGCAGATGCCAATCGTCAGGTCGGGTGATGGTAAGCTTTTGCATTCTTTCATTATAAAATGGCAACAAGCTTCATGAGAATAGGGGCGATCTCCATTGAACGCAGCCTCTCAAGACACTGCACTCCTAGATGATTGCTGAAAACACTTTGTTTGGGTCATTGCAGCGATTTAATAAAATTGCGATCGCCGCTTTCGGTAAGCTTATCCTTTCCAGAGGAAAAGAAGAGTTGATGTTGATGCGGAAATCTCATTGACCAGATTTCACACTCATTTTTTAACCGCACTGTCCAGGAAGTTTCATGAATCTTTCGATCGTTGAAGAGGTTGTCGAACAAATATTGTAATTGCCTTTTTTGCAGATGAGGAGAGCGTCAAAGATAATCTCGAACGAGTCAGCAAAGTTTTCGTTCCAAACATAGATTACCGATAATACCACTGACCCTAATCTACGAAGGGCGATCCGGATCGAGACCCGACTGGCGCAACAGTTCGGCAAGGTGTTCGGCGCGTTCCTCGGCGGCTTCAGCCCGCTGGCGTTGTTGGGAGGGAGCGACCATTGCAAGATTTCATGAAATTCACCATTTTGATTGTATCGCGGTCAATCTGACAGAGGCGCGATCGCCCCTCGTGGAACCGAGTTAAATTCGAGATCCCGCCGATTTCCTCCCGCTAATCCACTCGCAACGCCCGTCGCGCCAACTTCGCATAGGTCTTCACCGTGTCGTAGCGCATTTCGAGATCCTCGGCAATTTCTTGCAACGACTCGCCAAACTCCCGCCGTGCCAAAATGGTGGCGCGAGTCTGACACACTTGAATCGCCCGTTGTCCGCCCGTGCGTTTCTGCCTCGCCATTAACTGTTCGGTTAACTGTTCGATGCGTCGTGCCAATTGCTCCTGCACGGGAATCATTTCCGGTCGATCCTCGCGCTCCAACGACCATTCCAAACGGGTTTGACCCAAGCCGAAAGTAGTTTTGTGTCCCGTCCCGCAATAGGGAGCCAGCCGTCCCAAAGCAAAAAACAACTGCTCGAATTGAGGGTGCGATCGCGCCTCCTTACTCAAACCGTACTCGATCGTCCCGACAAATCCCGTCACCGAACCTTTCTTCCCCGCCGCCACTTTCACCGATTCCAACTGATGGCGGCGAATAATCGTACCTTCATCCACCCACGCCAAAAATTCCTCCTGGTCGAAAGGACGGCTAGAAAAATGATTCCACCGTCGCAAATAGCTGTGAAACACGTTGGTCGGCCAGGGAAGGGGCAAGTGATGTCCCTTACGGCGAAAGCTTGTCGGCGAGGTAAAATGCAGCGCCAAACTCTTCTCGGTTCCATCGTTCCACAGGCGATCGTAGGTCGTAGCGGGATGAGACACGCGACAGGATTTAATCGCCAAGGGAGCATTGCGCAACGTGACGCGATCGGGTAAATTCTTCATCCATTCGTGCAACCACTGCACCAACACGGGCGATAGCGCCGTAATCGTCCACTGGTAAGTTTCCCCCGCCACCAGTTGCAATTGCTTGGCTCCCACCATCGGGCCGTCCAATTCCGACACGGTAAACGGCTTGTCCGATTGTCCGTCGTGCAGGTAAGCCGACAAATTGGGGTCGCCTTGACGCACGCAGTCGAGAAACCAAGCGTGCAAGCCAATGGCATACTGCGGGTAGAGCTTGGCATTCTCGGTAGAAGTGAGCGTGAAAGTAATCCCGACCAGCTCCGTATCGGCAGACCAGGTGCGTCGAGAGGATGGAGATTTGCGCGTGCGCCGAGTTGGAGGCATTGCTCGCAATCGTGCTGAGAACTTCGATACGAACGACAAACTTGCAAGTTTTGGCGTTGGGGAGACCGAACGACAGCAAACTGGCGATCGCCTGCGTCCCACACCAGATGGCGAGAGCGAGACGAGTTACGTGTCATTATAGCGATCTTCCCAAGGGATCGCCGACTGGCAGCACTCTGATTCGAGATAGGAGAAGTTCGCGACTGTGCCACTACTCGGCTTGGGGAGTCCGTTGCCGATTCCTTCGAGGGCGGGAAAACTCCAACACCCGAGCGCGTCCGCTTTCTCGCGCCACCCGCACCAGCAATCCCGCCGCCAACAAGCTGGCGACCATCGAACTGCCGCCATAGCTGAATAACGGCAGCGGCAATCCCGTGGTGGGCAACATGCCAATCGTCACGCCGATATTCAACAGCGACTGTCCCACCATCAGCACCATAATTCCGATCGCCACCAATTGATACACGCGATCGCTCGTGCGAATGGCAACCCGCAGTGCCAGGGTGGCATAACTCGCCAGCAGCAACAGCAACAGCAAACTCCCGATTAACCCGAATTCCTCGGCAAACACGGCAAAAATAAAATCGCTGTATTGAATCGGCAGATAAAATAACTTTTGCTGCGACTGTCCGAATCCGGTGCCCCAGGTTCCGCCCGATCCGACCGCCAGCAAACTTTGAATCAACTGATAGCCATCGCCGTCCGCATCCGCCCAGGGATTGAGAAACGACATCACCCGCCGCCGCTGGTATTCTTTCACGCTCAAACTCGCAATTGCCAATCCCAACCCGCTTAACGCCGTGATGCCCAAGTATCGATAGGGCAATCCCGCCGCCAACGCCATCAGCCACAGCATCATGCCGCACAGTGCCGTAGTACTCAGGTGCGGTTGTGCCAAAATCCCTAACAGGACGCCGACCAAAATAATCAGCCAAGTGACGCGCGCCGCCCAAGGCAGTCGATCCCAGCGACCGAACAGTCGCGCGCCTTGCAAGACTAAAAACGGTTTGAGCAACTCCGACGGCTGAATTGGAACCGAGCCGACAGACAGCCAGCGGGTCGCGCCATTCGCCGTAATGCCCAACCCCGGAATCATCGTCAGCCACACCAGTCCCATCAGCACCAAAACGCCCCAATGGGAGATGCGCAACCAAAAACTCAGCGGCGTGCGAACCACCAGGTTAAAACCGATCAGTCCGACCCCCGCCCAGAGCAATTGTCGTTTGAAATAGTACAGTCCGTCGCCCAATTCGGCGCTAGCACTGGGGTAGGATGCCGAAAACATGACCGCCAAGCCGACGAACAACCATAAAAACGTCAGCCATCGCAGCGTGCGAGCTTCCCACGCCCATTCTGAAATCGAGGGATCGCCCCAGGGAATGAAGTGGCGTACGTTCACTGGAACCTCCGAGCCGTCTGGACGCCTCGCTTGTATAGAATCGGGTCGCGATCGCAACCAGCCGCGATCGTGCCAGCACCATTCATAGCATTCTCTCAATCAATCAGGTCAATCCTACCGATTTCTCCTTACCCGTTGCCCGTTATCATGAAAACGCTCTAGTGCGATTGAATGCTAACAAAAAAAGAGGTCACCAAGACCTCTTTCGGGCGAAATCGCGAGTTACGAAGTTGACGCTCTCCCAGCCACCCTAACGGGGATGCAGGGAGATTCCTGGTTCATCG
>CAYQUF010000069.1:0-23179 GCA_964420595.1 uncultured bacterium | reverse complement strand
CAACGCCAGAGGCAAGCGAAACGCCCAAACCCGAACCGACCCCTTCGCCAACGCCGACGCCAGCGGAACCGGAAACCGAGTCTGAGGCAGCCGAAGGTGAGGCGGTCGAACCCGAAACAAGCGAGTCCGAGGCAGCGGAAGACGCTCAACCCGAGCCATCCGAACAGCCGGAAGATTCAGAAGCGGCAACTTCAACTTCAGAACCGGACGAATTGGAATCTCGGCAACCCAAACCCCAATCGTCCGAACCAGCGGAGGAAGAGACGGAATCGGTCGCTCCGACCTCAGAATCTGCCGAGTCGGAATCTCGGCAACCCGAGCCCCAAGAAGATACAGAAGCAGCGGCGCCATCTTCAGAACCGGACGAGTCGCCGACGCCCGAATCCCAACCGACCGAACCCGCTCGATCCTCGGACGATGGGGAATCGGAAACGACTCAACCCTCTAAATCGGAGAAACGGGGTGGATTTTTCCGTCGTTTTCGCCGCTCTCCCCGTGCGGAATCCGAAAGTTCGGAAGCATCTTCACAACCGGGTGTCGAGCCTTCGCCGAGCGAACCCGAATCTGACTCGGAATCCAAGGCTGCATCGCAGTCGGCACCGACCTCAGACTCGGACATCGAATTGGAGCCAACGTCCAAATCCTCGACCGAGCCGACGTCTGAAGCGAGCGAGACCGCAGAGACTGAGCAATCTCAAGCTTCGGAGGCAGAAGCTTCGGAGGCAGCGTCAGAGCGAGAAGCACCGACGTCTTAACTGCTGCGACAATTGAAGCTCTTTAATTCAGCCCGCCCTCGCGGGCTTTGTTAGTATAACGGTTACTTTAGATACAATCGCGTGGGGTCGAATTAATTTCGACTTCGTTACAGTAAATCAAGAGATCGCTGTAGACCGCTATGGAGTCTTTGCCAAGGAGATCCTATGCCTCGCGTCAGAGCCCCCGAACTGCCTCAAAATTATCCCTGGCTGAACGTCGATCGCCCGCTTTCCCTCAAACAGTTGAGGGGACAAGTGACGATTTTGGATTTTTGGACGTATTGCTGCATTAACTGCTTGCACGTTCTGCCCGATTTAAAATTTTTAGAACACAAGTATAAAAACAACTTGACGGTCATTGGCATCCATTCAGCCAAGTTCGATAACGAAAAAGAGTTTGAAAGCATCCGCCAAGCCATCCTGCGATACGACATCGAGCATCCCGTGCTGGTCGATAGCGGATTTCGGGTGTGGCAAGAATATGCCGTCCGAGCTTGGCCGACATTAATCGCGATCGATCCCGAAGGTTACGTGGCTGGCTATGTCGCCGGTGAAGGCAATCGGGATCGCTTGGTCGAACTGGTCGATCGCATTTTGAGCGAGCATCGAGCTAAAGGTTCGACGGACGATCGCCCCATGCATTTCACGCTGGAAAAACAGAAGCAACCTCTTACCAGTCCGCTGGCGTTTCCGGGAAAAGTGCTGGCGGATGAAAGGGACGATCGCCTGTTTGTCGCCGATAGCGGGCACCATCGCGTCATTGTTGCTACGCCGGACGGTCGAGTCTCCGACACGATCGGGACGGGAACGGCGGGTTGGCGGGATGGAAATTTCGCGCAAGCTCAATTTAACGCACCGCAGGGGATGGCATTCGATCGCGATCGCCAACTGCTCTACCTCGCCGATACGGACAACCACGCCATCCGTCGGATCGATTTGAAGCGGCGTAAGGTGGAAACCCTAGCCGGAACGGGTGCCCCGAATCGCGATCGCCGCTCGTCTGTCTCCCCCAACTGTCCCATTGCTCTCAATTCCCCTTGGGATTTAACCTTAGTGGGCGATCGCTTGTTTGTCGCGATGGCGGGATCGCACCAAATTTGGGAAATGCAGCTCGAGACGGGGGCAATTGTCCCCTTTGCTGGAACGGGAGCGGAAGCGGGAACCGACGGGACCCTAGCCGAGGCAAACTTTGCCCAACCCAGCGGCATTACCAGCAACGATCGCCAACTCTGGATTGCCGATAGCGAAATCAGCTCGATTCGCCAGATCGATCTGGATCGTCCCGCCACCGTTAAGACTTGTTGCGGCAGCGGCGACTTGTACGGGTTTGGCGATCGCGATGGAATTGGCTCTGAAGTTCGCTTGCAGCATTGTCTCGGCATCGAGTACGCGGCGGGATGTCTCTGGATTGCCGATACTTACAACCATCAGATCAAGCGGGTCGATCTGGAGTCGAATTGGTGCGAAACTGTTGCGGGAAATGGCTTTGCCGGATTCCAGAACGGCTCGGGCGCGATCGCCCGTTTCTTCGAACCGTCCGGTTTGAGCGTTGCCAACGGGGCACTCTACGTCGCCGATACCAATAACCACGCCATTCGCCGGATTGACTTAGACACCTTCTACGTGCAGTCGATCGAATTTTCGAGCTTGCACGCCCCGAAGGTTTGCGTTCCTGTTTAAAATTGGCAAATTGTCAAGGGCGATCGCCTGAATCGGGCAATTTTTGAAGCTGGGGGTTGATTTCAGCCGCTTTTGGTTTACGCTCTTTGGTGTGAGGTGAAATTACCCACGCGGGAGAATTTAATCGCATGAATCCAATCCTCAATTTAATTTCCTTAATCGGAATTGCGGGTCTTTGCGTTGTGGCGTGGTTGGGATCGGAAAACCGCAACGTGATTCCTTGGCGAACTGTTGGCGTCGGGATCCTGTTGCAAATGTTTATCGGACTGTTGGTGTTCGTATTGCCCACCCGAGATGCGATCGCCGGATTGAACGATTTGCTCAACGCCGTCTTAGACGCCTCGGAAGCCGGGGCGCGATTTTTATTCGGCACGATTTTCGTCCCCGAACCCGATGTCAGTCCGGGACCGGGACCCGCCGGACGCTGGATTGTCCGGGCAGTGGGCGATCCGTACGTTGCCGTACCGGGCGATCGCATTGGGGGAAGCAACCTGAATATGGGCTTTATCCTCGCCTTTCGCTCGCTCCCCCAAGTCATCTTTTTCGCCGCCCTCGTTGCCCTGCTCTATCGCTTAAATATTATCCAACCCATCGTTCGGGTTTTTGCTCAAATTTTCCAAAAAGCAATGAAAATCAGCGGTGCCGAATCTCTCTCGGGTGCCGCTAATATTTTTGTGGGGATCGAATCGGCGATCGCGGTGAAACCGTTTTTGCTCGACATGACGCGCAGCGAATTGTGCGCCATTCTCAGTAGTTGTTTCGGATCGATTGCCTCGTCCGTCCTTGCCCTGTACGCCGGATTTTTACGACCGACTTTTCCAGCCATTACGGGACATTTGGTGTCGGCGTCGATCATGACCATTCCCGCCTGTTTTGTCATTTCCAAACTCCTCGTTCCCGAAACCGAGGAACCCAAAACATTAGGGCACGTCCCCGAAGATCCCACCGATGAAGTCTCCGAACAACGCACGACGCCCGTGGATAGCTTAATTGTCGGGGCGTTAGATGGTGTCAAAATGGCAGTGGGAATTGCCGCGACCATTATTGCCATTTTGGGATTGGTTGCACTAATTAATACCTTATTTGCTGGACTTGCCGGACTATCGGAAAGTTCCGTCGCGATTTTGCGACCGATTGGCAATGTATTTGAAGTAATTACCTTGCAAAATATTCTGGGAATGCTGTTTTTGCCTCTCACCTTTTTGACTGGCGTTTCCCTGGAATGGCAAGAACTATGGCAAGCCTCATTGCTGATCGGACGGCGATTGCTCGAAACTAATATTCCTCCCTATTCCACCCTCGCCCAACTGTCGCAGCAAAATGCCATTAACGATCGCACGATGTTGATTGTCAGTTACGTTTTGTGCGGGTTTACCCACGTTGCCTCTTACGGCATTTTTGTGGGCGGATTGTCCGGGTTAATTCCCTCGCGGCGATCGGAAGTTGCCTCCCTCGGATTCAAAGCCTTGTGGGCGGGAACGCTAGCAACGTTAATGACCGGTTGCATGGCGGGATTGTTCGATTTTGGCAACCCGATGGTTCTTGGAAAATAGCACGCGATCGCACGCACCTTTTAGGAGCAACCTATCTATGAAACGCACGCGAATTTGGTTCATTGGTTTGGGAGCAATTGTTGCATTCACGATTGTTTCGATCGCTCAAATTCCCAACCTCACCGGCGATTTTGCCAGTGTAGCCGTCCTAGAAGCTCCCGCACGCGCTCAATCGCCTTCACCCTCGCCAGACGCCTCCCCCTCTCCACAAGATGCCGAAACGCCTGCATCGCCCTCTCCCTCTCCCCAAGCGTCGCCGTCCCCTTCACCTTCCCCCACCCCGATCGAACCCACTGAGTCAAATCTGACGCTGGGTCAACAAGTGTATAAAGATCCTGTCAATCGCTTTCAAATTGGTCTAATCGACGGCTATAGCGTCGGTCCGGTTCAGGGCGTTCCCTTGATCGAATCTCCCGATGGGAATTTAGCCTACACTGTCGTCGTTCGCCAACGCGCCGCAGATCGCCCCTTAAGTCCCAACGCTCTGGCTCAAATTACCATTGAGGCTTTTGACCGAGGCGAAGGATTCGAGGCTGGCGCCGTTCAACCGGTTACTCAAGGGGAAATTATTTTGCCGTGGACGGGACAATTAACCCTGGGTAGAGAGGTACAGCCGATCGCGGGTAAAATTTTGACGCGCAAAGCCGGAACCTATGTGTTAATGCTGCTCGTTTCGGCGACCGAAGAGGGACAATCGCAAGTGGATGCAGTGGTGGATTTACTCGGCGACAGCTTGCAACCGATTTAGGATTGTTTCCGACCACCCAACCTCAATGGCAATTTATCTCCCAATTGGAGATTAAGTTTCTGATGAATCGCGATCGTCGGACAATTGAGATGGCAATTCCGGCGAGTCGAATAACATCAAAATTTTATCTAAATTGTTGAGTTCTCCCACGATGCGGCGAATGGGTTGCGGCGATACCTTGACTAACGTCGGCGTTGCTGAAATCTGATTGGATTCTGCTTGTTCGGGATGTTTTAAAATATCGATCACTTTGAGGGTGTAGGGATGGTGAATCGATTGTTCCAGTAAACGATATACGTCCTGAAGAATGCGCTCGGTCACAACACTATGTCCGGCGACAAATAGGCGTAACACGTAACCGCGATCGTCTGGATGAGATTGCGATCGCAACGGTTCGGATTGGCGATAGAGGCGATCGGGTTGTTTGACGTGTTTGTCGTAGCGCAACAGCAGATCGTGATTTTCCCACAGTGCGGGAAACTGTTTTCGATAATTCGACAAAACCACCGAATCGCACAACTCGAGCGATCGCGGCGTCACTTGCCAGACTAAATCCGGCGTATTAAAAATAGCATTTAACAGCACGCTATAGCGCAACACCGACGGACACGCCTCGGCAAAAATTCGCCGTTCGTTAGTTTTAGAATCGCGGAAGCAATCGATCGTGGCACTGTAGCACGGCACTAAAAAGTGCGGGGGTTCCGATAGCCCCAACATTTGCTGGAACGTCGCGCATAAATTTGTATGCCATCGATCCTGCTTGCTCGGATCGATCCCGTACACTAAATCTCCACCCGGCGTAAATAAAGCGATTCCCTTAAAAAAGTCGGGAAACCGATCGCGATCGCCCACTAAAGAATTCAGAACGATTTCACCCTCCAATCACTGCCAAACCATAGGGACTCGAACCATCTTGGCGATCGATCCGAGTCCCGCGCGATCGTTAGATTCGACCTCGGAGAAATTGAGCCATTTCATTCGGCGTCGGCGATTGATCCAGGGCAATTTCCTCAGTAATTCGCCCTTCTTGATAAAGATTGAACAGCGACTTGTTCATCGTCGTCATCCCGTCGAATTCCGATCGCAGCATGATTTGCGTAATCGATTCGAGGTCGTTCTTAATGATATATTCCTTCACCGCCTCCGTGGCGATCAAGATATCGTGAAAGGCAGCGCGTTTGCCATCGGTGGTCTTACACAACCCTTGCGCGATAATTGAGACTAGGGATTCTGCCAGTGCCACGCGGAATGCTGGCTGTTCGGCAGGGGGAAACATCCCCATGACCCGTTCGATGGTTTTTACCGCACTGTTCGTGTGCAGGGTTCCCATTACCAAGTGTCCCGTCGATGCCGCCTTCAGGGCAATATTCATCGTTTCTTTATCGCGGATTTCGCCCACCAGAATCAAATCTGGATCTTCGCGCAGAGCCGCTTTCAGCGCGCTAAAGAATTGCAGCGTATGCCGACCGACTTCGCGGTGCTTGATCAGCGATTTGTTGCTCTTATGAACGAATTCAACCGGATCTTCAATGGTGATGATGTGATATTGCTTATTGCGATTGATATAATCGATCATCGCCGCCATCGTGGTCGATTTTCCCGACCCCGTCGGTCCGGTCACCAAAATGAGTCCCTTGTGGTAGTCGAGACTAATACTCTTGAAAACTTCGGGCAGATTCAGCTTTTCAAGGGTTAAAATTTCCGATCCGATCAAGCGCAGCACCATCGCCGGTCCCGCCAGCGAGTCGAAAATATTAATCCGGATGCGAACGAATCCCAAGTCAGCCGCACCGTCGAAGTCCAGGTTCTCTTGGAACTGACGAATTTCCTCGTCGGTCAAGACCTCTTGCAACCAACTCATGAAGGTGTCTAGATCCGTTTCCGGCCACTCCGTCGGGATAATATCGCCGCGCTTGCGGTAGCGAGGCAGTTCGTTGACCCCGAGGTGAACGTCCGAAATCCCGTTTTCTTCGGCGTATTTCACCAAATCCCGCAACGTTGGATGTCCCGGACTCGGGGCGCTCTTCGACGACGGCTGCGCGGGTTGCGAAGCCGGTGAAGGGGGCGGTGGAGTCGATTTAGATTTGGACGAGGATGGCGGTGGCGGCGGTGCTGACGGTTTGCGAGAGGTGGGAGGTGGAGGGGCTGGCGGCGTCTTTTTAGGCGTTCCCGTTCGCTGGCTCGTGCCTCCACTGCGTCCGGGAGGTGGAGGAGGAGGAACCCGACGGGATTTTCCAGGGGGTGGGGGAGCAGGTGGACGCTGTGGATTTGCCATATCTTCTCTACAACCAAGTTGTTAGATGCACTACGAAATGGAATGGGGTCGCGTTAAGAGCTGGTAGGGTCGCCCGAACCATCAAGACCGCTTCATACCAATTAGTTGAAATTAAAGCGCTCTACTTTTCTAAGATAGATCGGATAAACGACTCTCTTCTGAAGTTTTCCCAAAGTTGAGGTCGGGTTATCATCGCACGGGACGATTCGGCTGGAATGCGCGTCAACTCATCGACGGTGCCGTTGGGGAACTCAGAACGTTGGCAACGCTAACTCGATCCCGAGCGATCGCGAACTTAAGTTTGAAGTTTAAACGAATTCGAGATATTTATCTATGTCAACTTCCCCGATCCGAGCCTGTATTGTTCTGGGAACTCGCCCCGAGGCGATTAAACTCGCGCCGGTTATCGAGCAATTGCGCCAATCCCCGGCATTCGACGCTCGCGTGGTGCTAACGGGGCAACATCGGGAAATGGTGCAGCAGGTGATGCACTTGTTCGATCTCAGTGCGGATCGCGATCTCGATATCATGCAGCCGCGTCAGACGCTGACGGACATTACGTGTCGGAGTTTGAACGGTCTCGAGACTTTATTCGAGCAACTGCAACCGCAAATCGTGCTAGTACAGGGCGATACGACAACGGCATTTGCAGCAGCGCTAGCGGCATTCTATCAAAAGATTCCGGTGGGACACGTGGAGGCGGGATTGCGCACGGATGACTTGTTCAATCCCTATCCCGAAGAAGCCAATCGACGGTTAATTTCGCAACTGGCGCAGTTTCATTTTGCCCCGACGAGTCGTGCGGCGGACAATCTGAAGCAGTCGGGGGTTTTAGGGGAAATCCATCAGACGGGCAATACCGTGATCGACGCACTGCTGTCGGTGGCGCAGCGACAGCCGGACTGTCGCGTGGACGGGTTAGATTGGACGCGATACCGGACGTTATTGGCGACGGTTCACCGCCGCGAAAATTGGGGTCAACCGCTCGAAGGGATTGCGAAGGGGTTTTTGCAGATTTTAGAGGAATTTTCCGATACGGCGCTGTTGTTGCCGCTGCATCGCAATCCGACGGTGAGAGAACCGCTGCAAGCGATGTTGGGGAACCATCCTCGGGTCTTTTTAACCGAACCGCTCGATTACGGCGAATTAGTCGGCGCGATCGCCCGCTGTTATCTTCTTTTAACTGATTCTGGCGGATTGCAAGAAGAAGCGCCAGCATTGGGCAAACCGGTGTTAGTGTTGCGAGAGACGACCGAACGTCCGGAAGCGATCGCGGCGGGAACGGCAAAATTGGTCGGGACGGATGCCGATAAAATTTTAGCGGTGGCGGCGCAGTTATTGGGCGATCGCGAGGCGTACCGCGCCATGGCGAATGCTGTCAATCCGTTTGGAGACGGTCGCGCTGCCGAACGCATTGCCCAAATTGTGGCAAATTATTTTCATCAGGCGGAGACGAGATAAATCGCAGCGATCGCTCACGTGCGGCACACCTCAGTGAAGGCAGCTAACAGGCAACAGGAAGAGTGCAACCTCATGAGTCTAGGAAACGCGCTATGAGGTCAACGCCAGTTGCCAATTAGCGCGAATCGTCTAGTTCTCGAACCTGTTCGATGGACAATCCGGTCACAGTAGTAACCTGCTCGACTGTCATGCCAGTGCGGAGAAGATTTAGAGCAATTTCGCGGCGACCTCGTTGAAGACCTTGTTGAAGACCCTCCTCGCGACCTCGTTGAAGACCCTCCTCGCGACCTTCCTCGCGACCTTCTTCCAGCAATTGTTGGTAAAAAGACGATTCCTGCATAATATCCCTCCTGAGAATCCGGTCGATCGCCTCTCGATCCAATCTTAACCCAGCTAAAATAGCAACCGAGGCAGCCAAGTCACTGCGTTGGTTCGATGGCGGAATCGCTTCGATTTCCCGCGCCACCTGTCTCAACACCCGCTCGGGTTCGTCGGTTTGACCCAAAACGGCAAATGGAAACAACCCTGGCGCGTTCGTAAAATT
Source organism: uncultured bacterium (assembly GCA_964420595.1). Lineage (GTDB taxonomy): Bacteria > Cyanobacteriota > Cyanobacteriia > Cyanobacteriales > Geitlerinemataceae > CAYQUF01. The sequence continues at coordinate 14,163 of CAYQUF010000069.1, read as the reverse complement.
CTCAGCAGGTTGTTCCCACAAGCGCACCACCTCAAACTCGTGGTAAGTTTTTTCCAACCTAAATGTGGTTTGCCTCACCAGCGGCGACCTCGTGGGTTGGAGATAGATAACCACCTGATACATCGGTTTGTCGCCAAAGCGGCGGTAGACTCGGACGCGGTAGTCGAGCATTCGAAAGGAAATCGAAGCATCCGGTTCGGTTTGGAATTCAACGTGCAGTATCAGGTCGTCGCTTTGGCGCAAAATTAGCGCATCGGCACGAATGGGTTCGACCGACAGCTCCGTGGGACTCAGTTCGCTCAGTTGAACCGGCGTTCCCAGCAACCACGTGGCGAGATCGTCGGAAAAGTTTTCGGCAATTAATTTGCAAATATTGTCATAAATTCCCATAGTTTTAAGGGTGAATGATTAGAGAATAATACCCGATCGAGATCGTCATAGCAATCGCAATTCCCATCCAAACGATTGCAGAACTTTAAATTTTCTTAGAACGGAGGGATACGCCCCTATTCTATAAAAAAGAAGGGGTAGGTGCTACCCCTTCACGAGCAGGAACGGGGTTAATCCCCAATTCCCGTCCTATGCCCATAACTGTACTCTAGCCAGCATCCGGTTGCGCTGACACGATATCTTCGCTGGCATCCTGAATTAATGCCGTCGTCCAAATAAACCCTGTTTGCGATCGCTACCCAAGATATTGATTTCTCGAAATAGAGAAATGCATTAGTTAACAAATCACTTGAATATCTTTACAAACCAAGTTATTCTCGATCGCGCTTGAAATGGCTCTATCCCTCAATAGTCCATCGATTTGCATGGCTGTGGCGAAGAATAAGTTTCGACGGATGGCTCGATAAAACTTGCTGGCGTTGGTTTATTATTCCCGCTGCTTCCATTGCAAATTTCAGGGGAGTGCGATCGCTTCGTAACATTTTTAACCGAATTAGAGCTGTTCTAGAGCGTTTAAAATCTGATGGAAGCGCAGGTTGCAGGCGGGAATCGGGTCTTGAAACCCCAACTCGGCTAAATACCCCACGCGATCGCCAATGGTGCCACAAGCGGTAGCAGGTGCTTGCTGGCTTGAAATTGCGCGTTCGGCGAGTCCGTCGAGAATAAACACCGTCCAAGGGTGGGTCGGACTCTCCAGGGTCAGCGACACGGACAGCCAAGGCGGAACCCTCGCCGGATCGGTGGGGAGATCCGCGCACAGAAATACGACCGTCGCCGCGTCGTCGTCGGGGGAATTCGAAGCCATCGATGTCTTATGCAAGCGGGAAGAACGCGATCGCTCGACGGTGTAGCGAATTAGACGATCCGATCGCGCGATCGGCAGGCAGTTTCCCGCTGCATTGAAGCGTGACAAACTCGAAATTTGCCGGCGGAATTGGATTGGGGTATGCCATATTTCGCAACATCCTAGTGCAGCTTTGTTCTAGCAGATGGCACCCGGATCGATTGAAATTTTGGCAGAAATGGATACGACTTTTAAGATTATAATCAATCTCGTCCCCAATTCCAAATTTTGTCGTGCGGTCGAACTTCTTTTACCAATAACGTTCGATGTTAAGACGGAAATCGCTGGTGCGGTTGCGATCGCCAATTGAAGCTAACGAGTACCAAAACCACGAATAGCTGAACCAGCCACGGTGCGAGAATCAACTCTGCGATCGCGCAAACCGAACCGGCGATCGCGGCTAAAACCGTGGGGATTTCTTCAGAGGTTTGGCGATAAATCCAGAAGGCGATAATGGCAATCGCCAATAAAATCAATTGAGTCGGTATCACTTGAACTCATCTCCTCAAAGGCGATCGACAGTCGCTCTCAAACCGGGGAAGCAAACCCTCGAACGCAGAAAATCTTCGTGCATTTATTTATAGAAGTTCGTTTAATTTATAAAGTTCCACCCCAATCCCCCACAAACCGCGCGAAAATTATGAAGAAATGATAAAGTGCTGTCAAAATTTCTTAAACCATTCGCCGTCCGTGGCGGGGATCGCTCGATCTAACGGGATTCCGAGCGTAACAGCGGCGATCGCGCGCCAAAAAAGTTGAATCGCCAGGACGCAATGGCGTTAGTCTATGTTGAGGAACGGGTTGCTCAACTACCGAGAGGTTTTATGAAAGCCGAACAAATCATGACCCGAGAGGTCGTCACCATTCGCGGGTCAGCCACCGTCGCCGAGGCGGTCAACTTAATGAAAACCAAGCACCTGCGCGCCTTAATCGTGGATCGCCGTCACCAGGAAGACGCCTACGGAATCGTCACCGAAACCGACATCGTCTACAAAGTGGCAGCGTTTGGCAAAGATCCCAAAACCGCGCGGGTATTTGAAATCATGACCAAACCCTGCATCGTGGTCAATCCCGATCTGGCGGTCGAATACGTGGCGCGATTGTTCGCCAATACCGGAATTCGTCGCGCACCGGTGATTCGCGGCGAACTGGTTGGAATCATTTCGGTCACCGATATTCTCACCAAAGGCGACTTTGTCGAAGCTCCCAAGAGCCGCCACCTGCAAGAGTCCATCCAACGCGCCATTGAAGAGGCTCGCTCCATTTGTGCCGAGAAAGGAGCCAATTCCCCCGATTGTGCGGCGGCGTGGGATGCGGTCGAAGAGTTACAAGCAGAAGCGGCGCACCAGCAAGCGAAACGGCTGGATAAAACTGCGTTCGAGGTCTATTGCGAAGAGAATCCCGATGCACTCGAAGCGCGGATGTACGACGCTTAATTTAGGATAGGGGGATGGGGAGAGAGTGTTAGTCGCCAACGCTTTAGCGTTTCCCAAACATACCTCCTATCCCTTCTATCTCTTCATCGAGGACGCCAACAATGCAATGGATTTGGCTGCGGCGAGATTGGATTTTAATTGGCGCGATCGCCTCTGGCGTAATCGTCGTTTTGCTGGCAAATGCTTACGTCCGTGCGGTCACCCGTCAGCGCCGCGTTACCCAAGTGAGCCAGGTAACCCCTCAACCCGTGGCGATCGTGTTTGGTGCGGGAGTGTGGGAAGATGGAACCCCAACCCCGATGCTCGCGGATCGCGTGGGAGCCGCCGTTGCACTCTATCGCGTCGGTCGGGTCGAATCGATCCTGATGAGCGGCGACAGTCGGACTCCACATTACGACGAAACTGGAGCCATGCGGCGATATGCCGAAACTAGAGGGGTTCCGAGCGATCGAATTTTTGTCGATCCGGCAGGATTGAGTACTTACGAGAGTTGCGATCGCGCCAGAACTGTCTACAATCTCGATCGCGCCGTTGCCATTACCCAACGCTACCACCTTCCCCGCGCCGTCTACACGTGTACGCGACTGGGAATTGACGCCGTTGGCTTTGGCGTCGCTGATTGGGGGATTTACCAATACAATTCCATGCTGTATTATTCCATTCGCGAACATTTCGCTGTCGTCAAGGCAGTGTTGCAGATCGATCTGGCGCGATTTCAGATCGATTTTTGGAAATCGGATCGTCACAGCACTCGGCATTAAGATAGAAATAGAGTTCCCAGTCTTCTTACCTCCGGGTTGGAAATCGGATCGCCGAGTCACGTGCAGCTAAGTTATGTCCCAGGTCAATTCCGTCAGTCATTCTTCTTTCTCTAGCAATCACTCATTACAACCATCGCTCGGACAATTACAAGCGACCTTAGAGGCGCTCGGGGATGGCATTTTGTCGGTCGATTTACAGGGTAAAATTACGAATTTCAACCGTAAATTTACCGAAATTTGGAATTTATCCGATCGCGAAGTAGCGATCGCTCTGGAGACTCAAGATTTCCCCATTGCAGCGATTCAACGCCAACTGCAAAACCCGAATAGTTTTTCTCGCCGAGATTTGCAAACTATTTCCGCTCGGTGCAAACTCCTCAAACTACACGACGGTCGCATTTTGGAAGCCTCCTCGACCCTCAAAACTCTCGGGGGAGAAACCATCGGTCAGGTGTGGACGTTTCGCGATATTACCGAACGCTATCATTCCGAGCAGAAATTACAGCGATCGCTCAAAGAACTCTCGGATATTAAATTTGCCCTGGATCGCTCTGCAATTGTCGCCATTACTGACAGCAAAGGACGCATTACCGACGTTAACGATAAATTCTGCGAACTGTCGCAATACTCGCGCGCAGAACTCCTCGGTCGCGACCATCGCATTATCAATTCCGGCTATCATTCCCCTGAATTCTTTCAAAATTTATGGCAAACCATCTCCAGCGGTCGAGTGTGGAACGGTGAAATTAAAAATCGCGCCAAAGATGGAACCGATTATTGGGTCGATACCACCATCGTTCCGTTTTTAAACAAAAAAGGCAAACCCCGGCAATATTTAGCCATTCGCTCTGATATTACCGAACGCAAGCGAGCGGAAGAAGCATTGCGCAAATCCGAGTCAAAATTACGGCAAAAAACCAAGCGACTCAAACAGGCGTTATCTCAATTAAAACAAACCCAAACTCAACTGGTTCACAGCGAAAAAATGTCGGGATTGGGACAACTGGTAGCGGGAGTGGCGCACGAAATTAATAATCCCGTCAGCTTTATTTACGGAAACCTCAGTCACGCTCGCGGTTATGTCGAAGATTTACTGGATTTAATTGAGGCTTACGAATGCGGCGATACTGACATCGAAGCTCTCAAAGAGGAGATCGAATTCGACTTTATTCAAACCGATATTCTGAAGCTATTCGACTCGATGCAAATGGGAGCCGATCGCATTGGGAATATTGTCCGCAGCTTGCGCAGTTTCTCCCATCTCGACGAGTCGGAATGGAAGGCGGTGGATTTGAACCGAGGAATCGATAACACGCTCTCGTTACTCCAATATCGCCTGAACAAAAACGAGGAATCGTCTGAGATTCAAGTGATTAAACATTACGGCGATTTACCCCGCGTCGAATGTTACGCCGCTCAACTCAATCAAGTGTTTATGAACCTAATCGACAATGCAATTGATGCGGTGAGAGAATGCAGCGATCGCCCCGGTTGTATTACAATTCAAACAGGTATGAAACAGAGCGATCGCGTCTTTATTCAAATTTCGGACAACGGAAACGGCATTCCCCGCTACATTTCCTATCGCGTCTTCGATCCGTTTTTCACCACCAAACCCATCGGAAAAGGAACGGGGTTGGGATTGTCGATTAGCTACCAAATCATTCGACAACACGGCGGCGAATTGCATTTAAACAGCGAACCGGGGAAGGGAACGACGTTCGAGATCGTCATTCCCCTGCGATCGCATTAAAGCTTGACGCCGCGAATCGAACGATCCAATAACTGGATCGGATGCAACAGCGTCATTTCCTTCCCTTGCAATTGCAAATGTTTCTTAATTTGCAGCGAACACCCCGGATTCGCCGATGCAATCAGTTCCGCACCAGTATTCAACAGGTTGTCCGTTTTTTGCTGTCCCAATTCGTCCGCAATATCCGGTTGCAGCATATTGTAAACTCCCGCACTCCCGCAGCACAGTGCTGCATCCACGGGTTCGCGCAATTTAATACCGGGAATTTGTTGCAACAACTGGCGCGGTTGGACGCTAATTTTTTGACCGTGGAGCAGGTGACACGCATCCTGATAGACAATTGGCAATTCGTCCTTCTCCGAAATTGGCGAAAGTTCGGCGGTCAACCCCACTTCCGCTAAGAATTCTTGCACGTCTTTGACATTGTTAGAAAAGGCGATCGCCTTGTCTCGATAGGTCGGATCGTCTTGGAGAATGTGACCGTATTCTTTCAGCGTATGACCGCATCCAGCCGCATTAATAATCACCGCATCGACATCGGTTTCTTCAAAGCTGTCTATCATCCGACGCGCGATCGCCTGTGCTTGGTCTTCCTGACCTTGGTGTGCGGGTAAGGCGGCGCAACAGCCTTGGTCTTTAGGAATTACCACCTCGCAACCATTGGCGGTTAAAACCCGCACCGTCGCCTCATTGACGGGAGAGAAAAACAGCCGTTGGACGCACCCGAGAATCACGCCAACGCGATAGCGTTTTTTCCCTTTCGCGGGGATAACATCGGGATAATTATCGCGAAACGAATCAGCCGTAATTTCGGGTAAAATCGACTCCATCGCACCCAAACGAGGCGCGAGTTTGTTCAACCAACCCGTCGATCGCACTAACCCCTGCAATCCCGATTTTTGATAGAGATACAGCGGCGCGAGTAAGGGACGCAATCGATTGGGATAGGGAAATAAATTAAAAATCAGCGATCGGGTCAGTCGGTCGCCGAGCGATCGCGGTACGTTTCGCTCCACTTGCGGACGGGTTGCAGCGATGAGCTTGTCGTATTCGACTCCCGAGGGACAAGTGGTCACGCACGCCAAACATCCCAAACAAGTATCGAAATGTTGGGAGGTCGCCTCCGATAATTCCGTCTCCCCTTGATTAATCGCATCCATCAAATAAATCCGACCCCGAGGGGAATCCATTTCCTTCCCGATCGCGCGATAACTCGGACAGGTCGCCAGACAGAACCCGCAATGAACGCAGGTGTCGATTAATTCGGGTTCGGGGGGGTGTTTGGCATCGAATCCATTCGTCGGCGACGGATCTTTGTGCGGATTTTGTTGCAGGAAATTGCTATCTTTGGCGGGTTTGAAATTATCGGATTGGGTTTGTGGATTTTCTGATGTTTGCATGGTGGTTGTTAAACGGTGTATCTGCTGTTGTTAAAAAGAATTAAATGCCGCCGACAAAACGGTGGGGACTGAGTAAATTTTGGGGGTCGAACTGTTGTTTGATGCGGCGCATGAGGTCGATCGCGTTTCCGGCGTATCCCCAAACGTCAAGTTGCGGTTTGACTGACTTGGGTGCGTCTAACACCGTCAGGAACCCGCCGCGAGACTGACAGCGCGATCGCCAATCCAGCAATGGCGCGATCGCCTCTCCGTCGGTCAACCGCAACCGTCCCAACCCGCTCCCGACGTGAATTCGAGCCAATCCCGGTTCGGCAAACACCTCGTCCAATTGTGACAAAAGCGCGATCGCCTCAGTGGGGATTACTCCCATTTTGCAAATAATTTTCGATTCTGGGGAGGGTGCGTCGATCAGTTCTCGTAATTTCTGCCATAACTGCGACTCGTCCCCTTCGCCATAGCGAGTTCCCGCTAAGCCGAGTTTGTCGCCAACCTCCAAAAGGCGGCGGGATTGTTCCTCCACGCTAGCGGCGACACTGTGAAACCGCGCCATCAGTCCCATTCCCTCCCCTAAATTCGCCTCGCGCACCAATTGCGGCGATAAAATATCGGCAGCCGTTGGCGTCAGCGCCGACCCCCGCAGGGTTTGAGCCGCCTGCGCGATCGCCTCTGCATCTCCGGTCAGCATCACCGTATTGGCAACATCGGGAATCGGATACAGCCGAAACGTCACTTGCGTCACGATTCCCAAAGTTCCGAACGACCCACTCATCAGTTTCATCAGGTCGTATCCCGCCACATTTTTGACAACCCGTCCGCCACCTTTGGAGAGTTGACCGTCCGATCGCGCGAAGGTAACGCCAATCAGTTGGTCGCGAACGCCGTTATATCGCTGTCGCAGCGATCCCGTGTCTCCCGTGGCGACAATTCCCCCCAAAGTGGCGGCGTCTGGATAACTCGGATCGAGCGCTAAATATTGCTGGTGTTCGGCTAACGTCGCTTGAATCTCGCTAAATTTGGCACCCGCTTGTGCGGTTAGGGTTAAATCACCAATCGCGTGTTCGACAATTCGATCGAGCCGTTGGGTGCTGACAACCAAGTCCGCCGCTTCGACCAATCCTCCCCAATGCAGCTTAGTGGCGTTTCCGCAGGGGAGGACGCGCCAGCCATTGCGGTGACTGCACGCCATCACTTCAGCGAGTTCTTCTGGCGTTTTGGGGTAAACAATGAGATTGGGAGAGGTATCCGAGGCGATCGCGCGGGAAATCCCTGTCTGGCGACTGATGTCGAGATTTTCCCATTCACAGATGCTATCAGTACCGATAATGCTTTCGAGTTGTTGCGCGATCGCGTTCATGTCCTCCCCCGATGTCGTCTCGTTATCCGATATACAAATATGGTACAGATCGACCGCGTACACTTCTACGTTCGAGATGCAATTTCGTCTCGCGACTGGTTTGTCCGCCGTTTGGGATTCCAATCACTCGCCAGTTTCGCCAGCGACGGGGTACAAACGGAAGCGATCCGCCACGGTTCGCTGCATTTCGTCTTGTGTTCGCCGCGCGATCGCGAGAATTCCGTCGCCAATTACCTGGCGTCTCACCCTCCCGGTGTCGCCGATGTAGCGTTTCGAGTCGGCGATTTAGACCGAATTGTCAAAAATGCGATTTCTAATGGCGTCCCACCGCGATATCCCATCCGCCACCGCAAATTTCCCAGAGGGGAACTGAGATGGACGCAAATCCCCGCTTGGGGAAGTCTCAGCCATACGCTGGTGGAGCGTCGCGGGATAACTCCGTTACTCCCGGAGATGGAGGAAAGCGAATTCACTGAAGCGAGTGGGAGTCAATCTCGGGATATTCTCTTTCGCGAGATCGATCACGCCGTATTAAACGTTCCCACTGGGGAATTAAAAGCAGCCGTAGCGTGGTATCGGCAAGTTTTAGGATTTCAACCCCAACAAGAGTTTGCCATTCAAACGGCGCGATCGGCACTGTATTCGCAAGTGATGGTACACCCGCAAACCGGAACGCAATTTCCAATCAACGAACCCGGCTCCGATAATTCGCAAATTCAAGAATTTATCGAAGTCAATCGCGGTGCGGGAATTCAGCATATTGCCTTGAGAACGGAGAAAATTATCGAGGCGATCGCTCGTTTGCGCGCCGCTGGCGTCCAATTCTTATCCGTCCCTCCCAGTTACTACGAGCAACAACAACAAAAAACGGGATTTAACTTTAGCGAAACCGAATGGCAAAACATCGCGCGAGAGCAAATCTTAGTCGATTGGGACGCCGAAGAGTCTCCCGCCGTCTTATTGCAAACCTTTACCCAACCGATTTTTGCCGAACCCACCTTTTTCTTTGAAACCATCGAGCGCCGCGTGGGTCGAGTCAACGGTAGAATCATGGCAGCACCGGGGTTTGGCGAAGGCAATTTTCAGGCACTATTCGAGGCGATCGAACGGGAACAGATGAAGCGAGGGAGTTTGCGCGATTAGAACACCGGTAGATGAAGGGTAGGGTACAGCCAACCCAAGACGTATTCAAACTCTACCGTAACGTACCGATGAAAGGGGATCGAGCCAAAATAAAAACCAGCGAGTGACGTCGCTGGTTCGAGTTTTCTTGCCAATTGTTCGGAGGGAGAGTCGCAATGCGCATTCGAGTTCAACTTAGCGATCGCGATTATGACTTGCGTTGGCGGCGCAGACCAGCCAAACCAAATGCGGCGGTTCCCAACAGCGCGATCGTAGCAGACGGTTCGGGAACGCTTTCACTCTGGCGCAATTCGCGCAGGTTGTCTTCGCCAACATCCACGGCGAAAATCACGTCGTTGTAGTCCTTGTCACCACCGTTGGTCAGGTCTTCCCAACCCAAAATCAGGTAACCCGGCGCATCTTTATCTTCGTACGCCATCAAGTGTTGCAGACCGTCACTATTTTTGCTGGTGTCGCCGTGCCAAACATTGTAGTTCTCGCGACCGTAGGCATTTTGACCCAACCAGAAATCGAGTTGGGTACCGGCTTTGACGGTTCCGACATCGACGTAGTCGCCGATTCCGACGCCACCTTCGTAGTAGGGATCTACATCGGGACTTCTGTATCCGGGATATTTGCAGTTATCTTCATCGAGGCAGACGATATCTTCAAACAAGACGGAATCGATCTCGGTGGCTCCCGTGGCGGTCAAACCGAGTTTGTTGCGATAGTTGGCCCCTTCGTTGATGAAGTAGACCTTGACGTCGTGGTCGTACTTGAGAAACAGCTTGCTCGGATCGAAGGTGTACCGTGCAACCTTATCGGCTTCTAAGGCTTTACCTTCAGTGTGAACGTATTCTTTGAACACGTCGTCGCCGAGCATCGGATGAAACTCGGTCGAGGAATCGCCAGCGCGTTGCAAGTCGTAAGCAGCGGCGGGAGAAGCAGCAATGATACCGGTAACGGCAGCAGTGGCGGCGAGTAGGCTAGTGACGATCTTCATGGTGGAACTCCTTCCAGGACGAGATGCGGTTTGTGGTTGATTTATCGTGTTGTAGTTATAGTCTTACCGATGCCCAACCGTCCTGTCGATAGTTTTTTCACGGTTTTATCTATTCTTTATTTGGAGTTGTCGAACTTTAAAGTTTAGCTGAAATCGAGGTTTTAGCTGAAAATCTTGGTGATTTCACCAGATAAATGTCCTTGCCGATTCAATTGAATTCGATGCGTCTTCGGTAATTACTGAATATATCCGAATTTCTGCGTCCGTAAAGTCAACTAGAGCCAGTTCAATCGTCTCTGTAGAATTCTACAATGCCCGCCAACCCTTGTTCTGGAGACTTTACAGCGCCTCAAACCGCGATCGCCGCGATACTACGGTGACTCGGTTCGATACTTAAAGAAAAATCCGTGATTTTACGGTTTCTCGTTTTGTCAGGTTGAGAGAAACTAAGATTCGATTCAGTAACTAATCCGAGTTTCGTCACGACTGAATCGAGGAATTGTTTGACTCGTGGCGATCGCATTTCGGTCGTTGCATTCGCTACTCTCGACATCCCCCGATCGCGCGGTCTGAAGTGTAATTTAAAATATCGCTGGCGATCGATACAATTCCCACCTACTCTAATTTCGCGGCGATGTTAGAATAACCAGGAACTATCCAGCGGCGATCGCACCCTCCCGTCGCCTGGGAATTGGAAGCACGCAAGCAAGGAGAACACGCCGTGGAACCGACAATCGACTGCGCCACCGCCTGCGTCAACGGCTGCGTTTTAGGCGATAAATGTCCGAATCGGGAGTACGCCGAGAAAGCCTCGCAGTTCATCAACGACACCTCCCTCGACCAAATGCTGTCAATGGCCGATGAAGCGGTGAGAAAGAAAGCGATGGAACGCACGAACGAACCCCCGCAGTGGGTGATTCCCGACTTTCCCGACGAGTAAGATTCGATTTTGCAGAACAATCGTTCCCCTGACCCAAGCCGGCTACAGGGGACAACCGATCGCCTTTCGAGACCTTATTCATATAAGGTGGGCAACATCGACCCACCTTTTTGCTTACTTTGCCGCACCCACCGGTGACTTAGAGCGATCGCGCAATTCCAGATAAATCAACAGCGCATTAATATCCGCCGGATTCACCCCACCAATGCGCGACGCTTGTCCCACCGTCAGGGGACGCACCTGCGACAGCTTCTCCCGCGACTCCTTCGACAGAGTTTCAATCGCGTCGTAGTCCAAATCCGCCGGAAGCTTGCGCTTGGCGTGGCGGGTCGCCTGCTCGATCTGAGTTTGCTGGCGTTGCAAGTAACCGGAATACTTGATATCGATTTCCGCGCCTTCCCGTTCTGCCAGATTCAAATCCGGATTTCCCAACCCATAGCGATCGAGATCCGCGTGGTGGAATCCCGGACGGCGCAACAAATCCGCCAGCGTCGCCGACCCCTTAATCCGCTGTTGCGTATCCGCCACAATCGCCTGTCCGACCTCATCATGCTCCTTAACGCGAGTCGATTGCAACCGTTGTTTTTCCGCCTCGATATTCGCTTGCTTGCGCTGGAACATCTCCCAACGGCGATCGTCAATTAACCCGATCTCGCGACCCAACGGCGTCAAGCGGCGATCGGCATTATCCGAACGCAACACCAACCGATACTCCGACCGACTCGTCAGCATCCGATAGGGTTCGCGCAACTCCTTCGTACACAAATCGTCAATCAGCGTACCGATATAGCTTTCCTCGCGGGGAAACACCAACATCTCCTCGCCGCGAACGAACCGCACCGCATTAATGCCAGCCACGATCCCTTGCGCCGCCGCTTCTTCGTATCCCGTGGTTCCGTTAATTTGACCCGCGCAAAACAGACCCTCGACCTTCTTGGTCATCATCGTCGGATAGCACTGAGTCGCCGGAAGGTAATCGTACTCCACTGCATACGCCGGACGCAGCATCTTGCACTGCTCCAATCCCGGTAGCGTCCGCAGCATCTGCAACTGCAATTTTTCCGGCAATCCCGTGGAAAACCCTTGAATGTACAGCTCCGGAATGTGCCGACCTTCCGGTTCGATAAAGATTTGATGGCTTTGCTTGTCAGCGAACCGGACAATTTTATCCTCAATGCTGGGACAATAGCGCGGACCCTTGGCATCCACCCAGCCACCATACACCGGAGACAGGTGCAAATTCTCGCGAATCAGGCGATGGGTTTCGGCGGTGGTGCGAGTCAGATAGCAATTCATCTGCTCCCGTTCCACCCACACCTCTGGGTCGAAGCTGAACCAACGCACCTCCTCATCTGGCGGTTGCGGTTCCATCACGCTAAAATCGACCGAACGCTTGTCCACCCGAGCCGGGGTGCCGGTTTTGAGTCGATCCGTTTCAAATCCGAGGCGATTGAGGGTTTCCGTCAAGCCGACAGCGGCAAATTCTCCCGCGCGTCCGGCTGGCATCGATTTATTGCCAACCCAAATGCAACCGCCGAGGAAGGTTCCGGTGGTGAGAATGACGGTTTTGCACTTAAAGGCGGTGCCGAAGTAGGTTTGCACGCCAACCACTTCGTCATTTTTGCCCAACACCAAGTCCGTCGCCATCCCCTCGCGCAGGGTGAGATTGGGTTGGTTTTCGACAATCCCTTTCATCACGGCAGCGTATTCCCGCTTGTCGGTTTGCGCGCGCAACGCCCACACTGCCGGTCCCCGCGACTGATTGAGGACGCGCTTTTGCAGGTAGGTGCGGTCTGCCATTTTGCCAATTTCGCCGCCCAATGCATCGACTTCGTGGGCGAGTTGCGACTTGGCAGGCGCGCCGACGGCGGGATTGCACGGTTGCCAGGCAATTTTATCGAGATTGAGGGTCAGCAGCAAGGTACGACAGCCGAGGCGTGCCGTTGCCAATGCCGCTTCGCAACCGGAATGTCCGGCACCAACGACGACAACATCAAATTCGTCTTGGAATTCGACTGGGAAATCTACGGTCATGATTTGGATGGAACGATCGGCGACTTATCTTTTGATTGTAGCGGTTGGTTGGGTGGGGAGCTACTGGCGGGGCGATCGCCCTTGACCGATTGGGTAGGATGGTAGAGATCGCGATCGCTTCACCGAATCCATGTCTCGGATCGTTGCTGCTAGAGATCTCAGCTTGTACGACCTCGAACAACAGTTTGGGGTTGAAGTGGCGATCGCGCCTAATTTACTCGATCCTTGGCTGCAAGCGCAACCCGACCTCACGAGTGCCGAACTCGAACAACTCCACCGCATCCGCCATCATTACTTCAATTTGAACCGCCGCCGTCCGCTGCTGGAAGATTTGGTCAAGATGGTGGTGGTGTCGCCTCTACTGGCACAGGCGGGATTTTACGATCGCGATTTTGAGATTAAAACGGAGGAGAAGGTCGAGATTGCGCTGAACGATGAAGATACGCTGATTCGCGGTTTTATCGATATTCTGGTGATTCAGAATCGACTCTGGCTGTCGGTCATTGAAGCCAAGCGCGCTCAACTTAACGTTACGACTGCCTTGCCGCAAATTTTGTTCTATATGCTGAACAATCCGAGCGGTAATCTGACCTATGGCTTGGCAACTAACGGTCTTGAGTTTATCTTTCTGGAACTCAATTCCCAGGGCGATAACCCCTATTGCCGTCGTTCTTACGCGCTTTCGCTGGAACGGAACGAAGACCTGGTGCAGATTTTTTCTGCTCTCAAGTTTTTCGGTCAAATCCTCTGATTAGTTCCGGCTCCGACTTCCGTTGCTTGTAACGTCTCGATCGAACGATAAGATTGAAGCTGCGGAGCGTTACGACATTGGACGATGAGCAACTGGTAAGGTTAGGGGCTGTTTATAAAATAAACATTAAGAGCCATGTTTGAGAGGAGCCAATCGCCGGAGCATCAAACGACACATGGCAGCGTAAATCATTGCTTCACTCATTTGGTGGGAGTTGTTCGTAGTCAACCACCAAACGCCGATTTTGTGTCAGCCAAGCAAAAGTTCGTTCCACCACCCAGCGACGAGGGAGAACCTGAAACTCTTTCGTTTTAC
>CAYQUF010000068.1:0-23260 GCA_964420595.1 uncultured bacterium | reverse complement strand
TGCCTAAAATAGAACTACGAGCGCAATCGACGATACCCCCGCCTATGGAATTCGACTCTCCTCCCGACGTGCAAATTGTCCCCGAATCGGTCGAGGTTGCGGACGTGCAGCAACGCCCTCGGATTGGGATTCTGCTGCGAAAGCCGATTGACGAAGACTCAGATCCCGCCGACTCTCCCGTTTCGGATCGCCCCGAGCGACCCTCGTGGTGGCGCGAAATTGCCGCCCTTAACATTAGCGATGCCGAATTGCAACCGGCTCGGTGGCAAGTGGGATTCACCTGCATTGGCTTTTCCGCCCTGGGATTGGGATTGTTCGCCCTCTACATCCAATTTATCTATCCCGGACTCGATCTCATCGAAGGCATTCGCGATTACTGGTATGCTTACATTGGTTTGGTCAGTTTGGGCGTCACCGGATTGATGATGGTGGGGCGGGAAGCCTTACGGGTGCAACTCCAACCGACTCAGGCGCGATCGGAACCCTCCCGCCGTTCCGAGAAATCGAGTCGAAACTCCGATCGCTCGGCTTGAGTTTGCTCGAGCATTTCCGTCAGCACCGACCACTGCTGGGATTCGAGGGCATCAATCGAGCGATCCAAGTGCTGGCGATACGATCGCAGCGCGTTTAACAAATTCTCGCGATTGTAGCGTGCCATCATCATGCCCAAGGTCGGATTGCCACCGCCGACGCGAGTCGTATCTCGAAATCCCGAACTCGAAAGCTGTCGGGCGAGTCCCGACACCACCGCATCCGGTTCGCTGGCACAGGTTTCGACCAATGCCGCACTGACGAACACGGGGAGATGGGACACCCACGCCACGGCGCGATCGTGGTCTTGGGGATCGCAGCGGTACAGCGTCGCCCCCAGCAATCGGACTAATTCTTCCATGCCGGTCATTGCCGCTCGCGGCGTTTGGGCAATTGGCGTGAGAACGTAGGGTTTGCCTTCAAACAGGCGATGTCGGGCGGATCGGATCCCGCTTTCGGTGGTGCCTGCCATGGGATGTCCGCCGACGAAATTCGGCCACAGTTGGGTGGCGGTGCTAACGATCGGGGCTTTGACCGACCCCACATCGGTCACGATCGTTTCCGGGCGCAGGTGGGGAACTAACTGCTCGACGGTCGGTAAGATGGCGCTGAGGGGCGTACAGATCGCGATCGCGTCGGCTTCGGCAAGCAAGGCGAGATCCGTGCTGGCTTCGTCGGCAATCCCCCGGGCGATCGCCAGGTCGCAATCTTGCGGTTTGCGGGCGACGCCGAGTACCCTCAATCCGCGCGATCGCCAGGTCAATCCCAGCGAAGCGCCAATTAAACCCAATCCTACAATACCAATATTCATTTATTTGTACCGATCCTAGGCGCTAGCATGGTAGTGCCTCCTCCGATCGCTGTAAAGTCGGAAATGGTATCAGGGTGGCTCGATGGAAGCGGAAGAACTCCTAAAACGATATGCAGCCGGTCAGCGCGATTTTTCTGAGATTAATCTTAGCGAGGTCAATCTCAGTCAGGTCAACCTCAGTGGCGCGGATTTCAGCGATGCGGTCTTTAGCGTTGCCAATCTCAGCGGCACTAACCTGAGTGGGGCAAACTTTTCGGGTGCCAAACTCAACGTCGCCAAACTCAGCGGCGCAAATCTCAACGGAGCCGATTTCAGCGGAGCCGACCTCAACGTCACCAATTTAATTCGCGCCGACCTCAGCCGCGCCAAATTGCGAGAAGCTGCCTTAATTCGCGCCGAACTGATTCGCGCCGACCTCAGCGGTGCCGACCTGACCGAAGCCAATCTCAGCGGGGCGATTCTCAAAGAAGCCCGACTCAGCCAAGCCAATTTTAGCGGTGCCAACCTCAGCGAAGCCGACCTGAGCGGCACGGGAATGACCGCCGCCAACCTGGAACAAGCCACGTTGCGGGGAACGGATTTGAGCGGAGCCGACCTGTGCGGGGCGAACTTGCGCAATGCCGAACTCCGACAAGCCAACCTGAGCGGGTCGAAGCTGATCGGAACCGATTTCAGCGGCGCGAACCTGCGTTGGGCGGATTTGACGGGAGCCAACTTGCGGGGTGCCGATTTCAGCGAAGCCAAACTCAGCGGTGCCAGCCTGAATCGCGCCGACCTCAGCAGTGCGAATTTGCTCAATACCAGTTTGGTCTATGCCGACTTGTCTCAAGCCAACCTCAGCCGCGTCGATTGGATGGGAGCGGATTTGTCGGGGGCGACGCTGACGGGAAGCAAGCTGTACGGCGTGTCTCGATTCGGCATCAAAAGCGACGGCATTCGCTGCGAATGGGTCGATCTCAGTCCGGCGAGCGATCGCTCTCAGATCCAGCGGCTCAATCCGAAAGAAGCCCAGCGCTTTTTTAACGAAACCCTACCGACAGTGCGAATTATTATCGATGCGGTGATGGAGCAAAACGCCCATCTGGCTATGGCGCTGGCGTACTACCAGATCGCGCAGCACTACAGCGATCTCGGCAAAGCCCCGAGTATTGAAGTGGGGACGCGCCGCACGATTATTACCTTTCGTCTGGAGAGCAATTTGCAATTATTCGCGATCGCTTACGTGGCGATCGTGCCGTTTCAAGATGCCGCCAACGGACAGCACAATATCGTGCAAATCGTGCAAATGTTGCAAACCCACCAGACCGAAACCATTAGCGTGAAAGAACTCAAGCAAATTCAACAATTGCGATCGGCTCTCGATCGCGCCATCGAGCGAGTCAAGCAGATCGAGCAAGTCGAAACCTTTTCGCGCCACATCAAACAGGGGGGCAAATTCTTTGAAGCACCCACGCAAATTTTACTGACCAATTCTGACAATCAAACCTTAGAAGTCCACCACCACCCCAACTTCGGCAAGCGTTTTCTCAACCTGACCCCGCGCGATCGCAATTCCTCGAAAACCAATTTGCCCGAGGTCATGAAATTTTCTCTGCCGCCGGTCAATATCGTGTTTAATTTCATTAAAAAGTCATGACAGCGTCTGACGAGCGATCGCTGGCGCGGTCTTGCCCATTTTCCATTGCGTTAGGGAGCACTGCCTACATTTATGACTGTTGAGGAATTGCTAGAACAATACGCAGCCGGCGAACGGGATTTTGCCGTCATTAACTTGAGCGAAGCCAACCTTTCTCGCGTCAATCTCGCTGGGGTCAACCTCAGTTATTCGATTCTGAGTATCGCCAATCTCAGCGGCATCAATCTGACCGAAGCCAATCTCAGCTATGCCAAACTCAACGTCGCTCGCCTCAGCGGTGCCAATTTGGTCAATGCCGATTTGACCGGAGCAGTGCTGAATGTCGCCAACTTGATCCGCGCCAACCTCAGCAACGCCGAGATGAAGCAGGCGGCTCTAATTCGCGCCGAGATGATTCGTGCCGATCTCAGTCATGCCAACCTCGTCGAAGCTAATATTAGCGGTGCCGACCTGCGCGAAGCCAAACTCCGACAAGCCAATCTCCACGGTGCCAATCTCAGCGATGCGGATTTGCGGGGCAGTAGCGCGATCGCGGCGAATTTACATCGCGCCATTCTCAACGGCACCGACCTGAGTAAAGCCGATCTCAGCGGGGTCGATCTGAGCAATGCCGAACTGCGACACGCCAACTTACATCGCACCAATCTCAGCGGTGCCAACTTGAGCGGGGCGAACTTGCGCTGGGCGGATCTCAGCGGGGCGAACTTGCGCTGGGCGGATCTCAGCGATGCTAAACTCAGCGGTGCCAATGCCATCGGCGCGGATATGAACCATGCCAATTTACTCAATACTAGCTTCGTTCATGCCGATCTGACTCAAGCCAACCTAATTCGCGCCGATTGGGAGGGTGCCGACCTCAGCGGAGCGATTTTAACCGGTGCAAAGCTGCATGGGGTGGCGCGGTACGGACTGCACACGGAGGGGATGAGTTGCGAGTGGGTCGATCTCAGTCCCAACGGCGATCGCTCCCAAATCTATCGCATCCTGCCCGAACAGTTCGAGCGCTTTTTCAACCAGAAACCGCCGACCGTCCGCATTGTGGTCGATACGGGACTCGATCGCGAGGCAAACTTAGCCCTGGCTCGCGCCTACCACCGCATTTCCGAACGCTATACCGAAATCGGTCAGCCGCCGAGTTTGGAGGTGGGACACCGACGCACGACCCTGACATTTCGGGTCGAGAGCGACGACTTGCTGTTTCCCACGGTGTATTTGGCGATCCTGCCCTTTGCCGATGCCGACGTGACGCAAAAAAGTACGATCGCTCTCATTAAAGCGATTCAGTCAGAAAGCGGCAATATTAGCGCGGTCAAAGATTCTCATAGAATTGCAAAAATGGGTGTTGCGCTGATAAAAAAAATGCGACAGGTCAGCGATTTGAAAAAAGCTAAAATCTGGTCGCCGGAAGAAACGGATCTCAATTTCTTTAAAGCCCCCACCCAAACGATTTTACAGAATTCTAACGCTCAAATCCTCAACATCTACAGCAATCCCACCTTCGGCAAGCGCTTTTTTAAAATGGAGAATTCCACCAGTTCCACCAAAAACATTGTGGCGGATGACAAAAAAATCGTGCTGCCGCCAGCCAGCGTGGCGATCGAATTTCTCAAGGGCTGTTATTCCCTCGAAAATTGACGGACGCCAGGGCACTCGATCGCAGATTTCAAGGACGATCGGGCGAATTTGCCAGATCGGGAAACCCGCCAGGGACAAGGGAGCGATCGCGCGGTTGGATTCCGCCAGGGCTTGAATACCCGTGTCAAAATGATGAAGGGCAAACGGTTCTTCCTCCGTTGCCAACCGTCCACGTTGAATGCCACCAAGTCCGTGATTGAGGTAGAAGTTCACAACTCGCTCCGGTCGTTCCTGCGCTCTTCAGGCGAACCGTACTGGCCCCATCATCTGACGATGGGTCGCTTGGTGGCGCGTGCGTTGCGGCTCGGACGTAGCGCTCTGATTCAAACGGGCGCGCCGTGCGGGTCTCGGGGACGATATCGCCTCAGCTATCTGATGCCGGTGCTGATGTGGTCGGGATCGGCGGTACTGGTGGTGAGCGAGGCGATGCGACAGCGGCTGTTGATGGTCGAGATTCCCCAGTTGCAGCAGTGGATTCAAACCCATAAACCCGTGGTAGCGGGCGATCGCTGGCCCGGCGAAGATTTTGAAGGGATATTAATTACCTCCCCCCAAGCGTGGCTATCCGATCGCCTCTCGGGAGACTCTCGCTTCCCCGCCGAGACGGTCACCATTTTCGACGGCGTGGACGATTTTGAGGAACAGACGCGATCGCACCTCACCACCAGCCTCCACCCGCGCCACTGGCACGATTTAATGCTAGCCCGTCCGGATCGCGCCGAGGTGATTCGCGATTGGCGAGTCCGACTGACGCGATCGCTCTTTTCCCACCCCGCCAACCCCTACGGCTGCAACTTGCTCGATAAGGGCGATAGGGAGAATTTTCAAGAATTGCTCCGCGCCCTCGACCCCGTGGCCCCACTCCCCGCATCGTGGCAGCAGTTTTGCCAGCGATGGCGTAGCGACAACTGCATGAGTTGGGCGGAGGTCGATCGCGATACCGGACAATTTTCCCTGCACTGCGCTCCGATGGAAGTGGCAACGATCCTGGCACCGATCTGGTCGCAGCAACCGGTGGTGCTGATCGGCGAGGCGTTGGATCTCGACTCGGACGCGCCCATTTACCGGCAGCGATTGGGGTTAGGGGATTTAACCAGCGTCAAGTTTTCCCCCGATCGCCAAAACGAATTGATTCACCTCTACCTGCCCGATCGCCTGCCCATGCCCAATACGCCGCAATTTCAAGGGGCGCTGATGGGGCAGTTGTTTCAACTGATGCGCGCGGGGACCCACACCAACGACGAGAGGGGCGATCGCCACTTGAAAATCGTGTTGGTGGGAGACGTCCCGTTGCGAACCCAGGTGGGCGCGGCTTTGGCGGCGGAGTTCGGATCGCGGGTGCAAGTGGACAACGCCTCGGTTCCCGATAACGGCATTTTAGTCTGCGGTTGGGACTTTTGGCGGCAGCGACAAACCGAGCTGAGTCCGCCCCAGTTGCTGGCGATTCCGACGCTACCGATCCCCTCGTTGGAAAATCCCTTGGTCGCCGGTCGCGTGGCGTATTACAAGCAGCAGCGCCAAGATTGGTTTCGCCTGTATTTGCTCCCGGCGGCGTTGAGCGAACTGCAACGGGCGATCGCCCCCGTGCGCGAACGTCAGGGGGTAGTGGCGCTCCTCGACAACCGAGTGCTGCACCGCAGTTACGGCGATCGCGTTCTCGCCGCCCTCTCTCCCATGGCGCGGACGAACTACCTCGAAGATAATTTCTTGTCGTCAAACAATTTTTCGTAGTCGGGGGAGCGGCTGATGGGATACCATCGAAGGAGATAATACGCGATCGATTCTTGAAATTATGGGTGAAGCAAAGCGCCGCAAACAAGCACTCGGAGAGAAATACGGGCAAGACCCCTATATCCTGCCCTGGTTGCCCATTACCAAACGTCAATCCAAACAATTCATGAAATGGACGAGCCGAGGGGCATGGGTCGGCATCGGCGTACTGGTTGTCATTTGGCTGACGGTGTTGTTTATCGGACCCGGTTTGGGATTGTGGGAAATCAGGCAATAAACGGCAATTGCCTGTCTTTTTTTTCCTTAGACTGACCAAAGATAGCGATTTCCAATCGCTTTCATAGAAATTTTCTATCAATGGAAACGGGTTGAAGGAGAAAGCCGCAACAGGGGCTTCTTTCAGCCCGTTTATCTGTTTGATAAACCGCGATTGTCGCTGGCACGATAGTTATTTGGCTGACACAATGGGCAGGGAAGCGCCCGTCTCCCGACTGGTGTTGAATGATACCTTAGCGCTAGGCGAGTTCGGTTAAGTTGAGGGCGATCGCGCTGGAAAAGATTCGATCCGGTTTTTCGGATTCAATCGAGCCAGCGTTGAAGTCAATCTATGTCCGCCGATAGAGGTGCAATTGTTAAGAAAAGATTATATAGTGCTACAGTTAGGTGCGGTCACAGGAGGTAAAACGTGTTTGTCAGACTCGCCGAGCAACACCGTGAATTTGTCAGAGATTTAGTCATGAACTTGCAGGCGCTCGCCATTGTCTTAGAGCGGCGAGGGTATTTAGCATCCTGCTACACTTGCGGCGGACAGATGAACAGCGCGTCGTTTATGGTCAGTTTGGGAGACGACCACCTGATCCGATTTCTCGTCTCCGATTACGGCATTACTTGGACGGAAATGCGCGACGATCGCGAATTAATGAAGCTCGAAGGAGCCGAGGCGATCGCCCAATTGCAAGAACTTGCCGACCTGATCAAATATCAAATCGATCCGGAACTACAACGGGAAGCCGTGGGATCCTCAAATGCAGGCGATCGCAACTAGGTCGAACGGGAATGCCACCGAGGGTGCGAGGACAGTCCACTCGTTGGTTTCGATCGATACTCCCGACAGCGAGGCTAATCGTTTCGTAGGATACAAAAACTGTTACGAACGCAACGCGGGCGGGTAAGATAGGGAAAGCAGACGCGCTGGCGTCGCATCTTCCCAATTCGTCGAATAGGTTAATCGATCGTCAACCCATGAACCATTCAGATGTGGGGTGGCAACACCAATACGTTCAAACCAACAAAATTAAGTTGCATTGCGTCACCCAAGGCGAAGGCGATTTAGTCGTTCTCCTGCACGGATTTCCAGAATTTTGGTATTCGTGGCGATTTCAACTGCCAGTTCTATCCCGACATTTTAAGGTCGTCGTGCCCGATTTGCGCGGTTACAACGACTCGGAAAAACCCAAATCCGGCTACGATCTCGATACCCTCAGCGCCGACATTCAAGGGTTAATCGAAGGCTTGGGATATGCCAAAGCCCATATTGTCGGTCACGATTGGGGCGGAGCGATCGCGTGGAATCTCGCCCAGAAATGCCCGCGCTATCTGGATCGCCTGGTCATTTTAAATGCCCCCCATCCACAACGATTTTTACACGAACTTGCCAATAATTTCGATCAGTTGCGTCGCAGTTGGTATCTGCTGGCATTTCAGATTCCCGAAATTCCCGAATGGCTGATCCGACACAACCTGAAAGATTTTATCCACAAGCTCTTTCAAGAGCAAGCCGTGCGCAAAGGGGCATTTGGTGCTGAAAGTGCCAAAATCTATCAAGCCGCCCTGGAAAAACCGGGCGCTATTGCGGCGGCGATGAATTATTACCGTCAGTGGCTGTCGCCGCAGATGTGGTTGAATACTTGGGGGCGATCGCCCGATCCGATTTCAGTGCCGACCTTAGTCCTGTGGGGCGAAGACGATTCCCTGTTGAGCAACCGATTGACCGAAGGACTCGATCGCCTGATTAAAGCCCCGTTTAAATTAGAAATGATTCCCAACTGCGGTCACTGGATCCAGCAGGAAGCCCCGCTGACCGTCAATCGGGAACTGGGGAATTTCCTGCGCGCCTAAGTTTGGGATGGTCGGGGCGGTTTGCAAACCGCCCGTTTCAAGGGTTGGGTTTCCTGCTAATTGTCCTTAATGGGAATGGCTGTGGCTGTGACCGTGGCTATGACTGTGACCGCCGTGACCGTCATGATGGTGCATGATATCGTCATCGCCGTGGGTGTGGAACTCGCGAGCGCGCAGTTCGGCGAGGGTCGGATTCACGGACACGTCATCGCCCGAGAGCAGAGCGTCAATGCGATCGTTCGCCCATTGCGCCACCATTTCCAGAAATTCCGGGCGATCGTTAGCACACGGCATTTGTACGTAGCAGACTTCGGGATGGCGCGCGTGCAGGTCGTGAATGATGTGGTGGACGTCGAGGAGGGTTTCGTGGTTCTCCGTGGCAAATCCAATGGGCATATAGACCAGAGCCTTCGCCCCTAATTGAATCAAGTTGTCGCCCGCAAGTTTGGCGTTGGGTTGCGTCCATTCGATCGTCGGCGTGTCGTGGTTGAGCCAACCCACCGAGATCAGGGGATATCGATGGATGAGCTTGTCGCGCACCCGTTCGTAAAGTGCCTCGCTCTCGGCGATTCCAGACGTAAACCCTTTGGCTTTGTGAGGACAGCCGTGGTTCATCAACACGATGCCGATTTGGGAGGGGAGATAGGCATCGGCGAGCTTGTCGGCGATCGTTTCTTCGACCATGTTCGCCATCAGATCGATGTATTCGGGGCGATCGAAGAACGAGGGAATGTATTGAATGCCATTAATCCAGTGGCGATCGCTATCGGAGAGTTGGGCTAAGGCTTTGTTAACCTGTTCGACGGCGATTCCGCTGGTAAAGATCGAATCGACCACCAATAGCGGATAAATCAGCAGTTTGTTATAGCCTTGAGCTTTAATGTCGGCGAGGACTTGCTCGGGGAGAAAAGGCTTGCAGAAGTTAAAGGCTTTGAACACCCGCACGCGATCGCCCCATTGCTCTTGCAGGCGTTGCTCCACGCCAGCGCGCTGTTGCTCGAAAATGGCATTGTGGGGCGAGACGAAATCGTTGTGCTGGTGACCCCACTCGTGGCGATCGAAAAGGGCTAAGAGCTTTGCCAGAAAGGGATAAATCCAATTGGGGACGGGGGCGAACTTTGCCGTGAGCAGGTTGAGGGCTTCTTCGTTATAGTTGGCAAAATCTTCGTAACTCTCGACTTCGCCGTATCCCATCAACAAGACCGCGACGCGATTGGCGTTCTCGTTGTCCGGGGTCTCCGGTGCTTGCATCTGCTGCGGATCGTGGGTGGTAACCAAGAGTGCGTTCCTCCGAATCGTGACCAGGGACATTAGCGCGAGGAGCTAGCGTCCCTTATTAGTCAAAATAACGCAGCAAGTTGGAGAAATGGCGGAAATGAGCAATTGTACTGCGATCGATTCGGGACGAACTCAGGCGGAATCGCTCCCCGGCGAACCCGTTATTTCACCTCGACCGTGAAGGTATACTCGTATCCTCGGAAATTCGAATCGAGTTCGAGAATGTAGTCGCCGCTGGCGGGCAAACTTTGGCGCCACTGCGATCGATCGCGCGCTCGTGCTTGTCCGTTCAGGCTTTTATTGCGATCGCTCGGCGAAAACACCAATGGGAGCGCTCCTTCCTGGCGGGTAATCGTCATCGTTTGACCGCTGGCGGCGTTGAGCAGGTATTGATGGCTCCCCGTTCCGATCAATTCGCCGTCAATCGTCACCGAGGTTTGACCCCGAGGGAAATTAATTCTTGCCATTTTTTGATTGCAACCATTTTTGGTTCTATTCTTGGCAATCCATCCCTCAACCGGATTGCTAATCTTAAACCAACCGGCTTCCTCGGTTTCAACGGAGACGTAGCGACCGTTGTCCAGTTGACCGACAATATTATTCTCCGTCACTTCCGGCTGCGATCGCACGTTGAGCGGCGGATTCGGATCGTTGACCACCGCCATGGTCGTCTTGCATTGCTGGAGTTCGACGGTCGGACGGGGTTCGGTTTCCGGTTGCGGCTCCGGCTCTGGTTCGGGAGATGGGGTTGGCGACGGCGAAGGTCGCACGGGAGTCTCCTGTGGCTCCTCTGGCTCGGGAGACGGCGTTACAGGGGCATTTTGGGGCGCTTGCGCCGCAGGAGTTGGAGTTGGAGTTGGCGTTTCGGTGGCGACAGGTTCGGACGGTTCGGGGGACTGACCGGATTGCATGGCGGCGTAGGTCCCGCCAATCACCGCTCCGACGGCGGCGATTCCGATAACGATGGGTAGAATTTGATTGCGTTCCACGAGAAAGTCCCCCTGGGTAGATGTTGCGAACAGACCGACGGAAATTTGTCCGGTCTACTTTCATTCAAGCTCAAGCCGGGTTGCGATGGCAGGTAACGGGGACAGTGAATCGACTGGGTTGAGACACAATGGCAACATCGAAGCACGGAATCGGCGGATCGTGGGGAATCGGCGCGATCGCACCCGAGAGAGAACCATCGCGCTAGAGTGTTAAATTCAGGGACAGTTTCCAAAGCGTTCCGATCGTCGCTGGTTGCCAAAATCGCGATCCCGGATTTCCGGGTTAATTCCCCTCGGGGGTGAATCTCTTGCGTAAGAAAGCGCGATCGTTCGATAAAATATTTGGGCAATACGATTGCCGATCGCTCGCAATCCTCACACATTGAATAGCATGACGCAATTGAGTAATGCGTTTACGATTTTTCTAAGCTTGCTCGTCGAAGCAATGCCCTTTCTACTGCTGGGGGTTTTGTTTTCCAGCACGTTGTTGCTGTTTATCGACGAAGGCAAGTTGGTCAAATCTCTGCCCCACCATCCCATTTTAGGGGCGCTGACTGGCAGTTTGGTCGGGTTTTTGTTTCCCGTGTGCGAATGCGGGAACGTCCCGGTGGCGCGTCGGTTGATGGTGCAAGGGGTGTCGCCGTCTGTCGCGATTGGATTTCTCCTCGCCGCACCGACGATTAACCCGATCGTGATTTGGTCAACTTGGGTGGCGTTTCGCGACCAACCGGAAATTATCGTGTTGCGGGTTGTCTTTTCGCTGATTATCGCCACGATTATCGGTGCGATTTTTAGCACCCAAACCGATATGCGCCCCCTGTTGCAGCCTAGCGTGGTTCGATCCATGCCGCGATCGCCAGCTCAACCCAGCGTCGGAAAATCGCCGAGTTTATTACAATCGGGGACGTATTGGTTGGGTAGTTCTCAAACAACGGCGTTAGAACAACAAGTGTCCGCCTCAATTCCGATCGCGCCGCCCGATTCTGCCCAACGGTTGCGCCTGTTTGTCGATAATACCGTGCAGGAATTGCGAGAGTTGGGAGGAGTGTTAATTCTCGGGAGTGCTATTGCCGCGATCGTGCAAGTGGCGGTACCGCGCGAAATCATTCTCAGTATCGGTCAGGGTCCGATTAGTTCGATTCTTGCCATGTTGGGATTGGCAACGGTGGTGTCGATTTGCTCGACGGTGGATGCGTTCTTTGCCCTCTCGTTTGCTTCGACATTTACCGGCGGTTCGCTGTTAGCATTTCTGGTCTTCGGGCCGATGATCGACTTGAAAGCGATTGGGTTAATGCTGTCGATATTCCGCCCCCGCCCGATCGCGTATTTATTTATTTTGGCAGCGCAATTAACCTTTTTATTAACCCTAGCGGTAAACTTGCATTGGAGTTAGTGCCGTGTCGATGACGTCGAAATCCGATCGCGCTTTATTGCCCCGATTGTTCCCTCGAAACTGGTCGCCTTGGTTGGACGGATTGGCGATCGCCGCTTGGGGCATTTTATTGTTAAAATACTGGCTCACCGGAAAGCTGAGAATTTTAATCCATCCGGCGTATACTTGGCTGTGCGTCGTGGGTGGAATTGGCTTGCTGGCGATGGGCGGATTAAAGCTGTGGGAAGTGTGGAAAATTCAGCGGCAAAATCAGGCGCGCGGGAACGGTTTGGCGGGAATGCCCGAAGCGCAGCACGTCACCCTATTGCCCTCTGGGGGAAGTGCGATGCTGCTGTTAGTGGTGGCGATAATCGGCTTGCTGTCTACCCCTCGCGCCTTTGCCAGCCAAACCGCCATGGAACGAGGCGTGACGGAATTGCTGAGTGCCACGCGATCGCAACCGCAGCGTTTTCGCAGTGCTAAAAAACCGGAAGAGCGATCGCTGCTCGATTGGGTGCGGACGTTAAACGTTTACCCCGAACCGGATGCCTATGCGGGTCAAAACGCCAAGGTGCAAGGATTCGTGATTCCCGCCCCCGAAAGTTGGTCGGATGGCTATTTTATCGTCTCTCGTTTCGTGATTACCTGTTGCGCCGCCGATGCGTATCCCGTCGGTTTGCCCGTGAAATTAACTGGGGATTTGTCGGCGTATCCGCCCGATACGTGGTTGGATGTCGAGGGAACGATGGTTACCGAAACCCTCGACGATACGCGCAAACTCGTCATTCAAGCCAGCGCGATTTCCGAAATTCCCGAACCGAAAAATCCCTACGATTACTAACTGTTTAGTTCCCGTTTCCGACAACCATGACCGAATTTCGCGTCCCCGCCTCCAAATCCATCCAACCCCTCGATCGCCTGGCAATTTTCGTCATGGCAATTTTAACGGTGGCGATCGCGCTATTGTTGCTGTGGGGCGATCGCAGCGTCCCCCGCGTGCGAGAGTTCAATTGGGCGGGCAAAGATATCGGGGCGAGCGATCGAGCCTTTATTCTCACCTTTTCCCGTCCCATGGATCGCCCCAGCGTCGAGGAAAATTTACGCATCGATCCGCCCCTGCCCGGTAAAATCAGTTGGGCGGGACGGCGCATGGCATATACCCTTACCGTTGCGCCTCCCTATGGCAGCAAATTTGACGTACAACTGACCGGAGCGCGCGATCGCTTTAGCCAGACCCAAACGGATGCTTCGGACGATATCGCGCTCATAGACCCGTTTCAGAGCAACTTCCAAACCCGCGATCGCGCCTTTGCCTATCTCGGCGCAGACGAAGAAGAACTGGGACAACTCATTCTCTACAACCTCACCCAGAATCAAAAAACCATTCTCACCCCGAAAGATCTGACCGTGATGGACTTCCAAGTCTATCCCGACGCCTCCAAAATCCTATTTTCCGCCTCCCCCCACGGAAACGGCGATCCGACCCAGCTCGACGTGCAGCTCTACACCGTCACCACCGGAATTCACTACGACCTTCCCGACGGCCAATCGTCGAAAGAACAGCCAGCGGGCAAACTCAATCGCGTTTTAGGCAACCAAGAGTATCAAAACCTGCAATTCGACCTGTCCCCCGACGGCAAAACCATTGTCGTGCAGCGGGTGGATCGGGACAATCCCGGCGGCGATTTCGGCTTGTGGCTGCTGCGAGAGGGGGGAAAGCCGCAAAAATTACCCAGCCAACCCGGTGGCGAATTTTTAATTGCCCCCAGCAGTCAAGAATTGGCGATCGCCCAAGGACAGGGAATTGCCCTGCTTCCCCTCGATCCCGACGCCGACACCACCGAACCCCTCGACTTTTTCCCCGAATTCGGCAGAATCCTCGCGTTTACGGGCGACAGTTCCGCCGCCGCCATGGTGAAGTTCAACACCGACTACACGCGATCGCTCTATTTAGTTTCCAACCAAGGAGAACAGCAAGAACTGTTGCGCATCGAGGGATCGATCCTCAACGCCGAATTCGACCCCAACGGCGATCGCTTGTACTGCTTGCTCACCGAACTGCTCGAAGGGGAAGAATATCGCGAGCAACCCTATCTCGCCGCGATCGATCTCGACACCCAAGAGATTACCCCCCTGTTGCGCTTCAGTCCCGGTCAGCTCGACATTCAGATGAGCCTCGCTCCCGACGGTTTGGCATTACTGTTCGATCGCATCGAATCCGAACCCACCAACGCCCCCCGGCGAACCAATGCCCCTCGCACCAGTTCCGGCGAAATCATTGCATCGGGTCAGTTGTGGCTGTTACCGATTGTCTCCGAGGGCGAATTCACGGGCGATCGGGTCAAACCAGAATCGCTTCCCTTAGCAGGCTACCGACCCCAGTGGCTACCCTAAGATGAAATGGGAAGATGGGGAGGTGGGGAGGTCGCGCCATGGGCAGAGAACCCGTTCGACTCCGAATGCGTCTCGATGCCTAGTTTCCGCATCCGACTCCTCGTTTCTCCGTCTCAAAAAAGGGCTGCAATGGATATCAACGAGCTTCTCGACCGCTATCAGCAAGGAGAGCGCAACTTCACCCACGTCGATCTCAGTGGTGCGAGTCTGAGCGGAGCGAACCTGCGAGATGCGGATTTAACGGGTGCTAACTTTACCGGTGCCAATCTCAGTTGGGCATTTTTAACCCGCGCCATTCTCACGGGAGCTTGCTTGCGCCACGCCGACTTGCACAATGCTGCTATTAATAGTGCCACCCTCGATCGCGCCATTCTCAGCGGGGCGAACCTGACCAAAGCCGATTTGCGCCTGTCGTCGCTCAGCGAAGCCGATTTGAACTGGGCGGCGTTTCAGGAAGCCGATCTCAGCGGCGTCAACTTGCAAGGGGCAAAGTTAGACCGGATCGATTTCGAGCGCGCCAAGCTGAACAATAGCAAGCTGATGGCGGCGGAGTTGATGGAAGCGAACCTGCGCAAAGCCAGCCTCATCAGTGCCAACCTCACGGACGCAAACTTGCGCGAGGCGCGTTTGGAGGAAGCCAACTTGCGGGGTGCGACGATGCTGCGGGCGAATGCGATCGAAGCCAATTTGAGCGGCGTGTCCCTGCGCAATGCCAATTTGAGCGAAACTGACTTGCATCGGGTGGTGTTGGTAGGGGCAGATTTGAGCGAGGCGGTGCTGGATCGCGCTGACTTATCTCGCGCCAATCTCACGGGAGCGTATTTACTCAAAACCAGTTTTAAAAAAGCTCACTTGCTGCGGGCGGTGTTGCAGGAAGTGTATTTGTTGTGGGCGGATTTGAGCGAGGCAAATTTGCGGGGGGCGGACTTGCAACGCGCCGATTTGAGCGGGGCGCTGTTGAGGGATGCGATGTTGGGGGAAGCCGATTTGCGAGAGGCGTATTTGCTCGAAACGCGGCTGATCGGCACCAGTTTGGACGGGGCGCAAATGACCGGGTGCTGCATCCACAATTGGCGGATCGAAGACGTGGATCTGTCCCAGGTCAACTGTCGCTACGTGTTTACCAAGTTTAATTATACGAGTAAGAGTCCCCAAAACCGCTATCCTGCCAATCGCGACTTGGAACCGGGGGAGTTGGAGCGAGAATATCGCGGCGACACTTCGGTGCTGGAGGTGCCGTTTTCGCAACCGCCGAATTGGGAAGCACTGGCGTTCGCGATCGCGGAGTTGGAGTCGGAAAGCCACGATTTGCACTTAACGGTGAAGTCGTTTGAAACGTTAGAAAACGGGTATTTGTTGCGCTTGACGAGCGATCGCCTGATGAATGCCAAAATTTTACAGCAGCGCTTTCTCAAGGTCTATCCCGAGATGTTAAAGCGCCTGAGGGCACAGCGGGCAAAAATTTACAAGCTCCTCGACCTTCCCGCACCGCCTTCAACGCCAGCGCCAACCCCAACTCCCACCCCCACACCCTCGCGATCGCAGGCATCTGCCGAACAACGCACGCAGATTTATAAAGAAGTATCCCGTCAAATCAAACATATTTTAATTTCGCAACCGCCCGAGCAATTTGTCGATAGCGTGCAGCGGTTATTGGAGTATCTGAAAAAACAAGGAATTTCAACCGAAGATATTCAGAAAAAACTTATCGGTCAGGTAATCGTGCAGCGGGCAAAAAAGGATGCCAATTTCCGCAACAATCTCTTGCGTTGGGATAAAACGGCATCGGATTCCGCGCGGTTTTCGATGGTGGGAGAAGCGGTTCGACTGGCGATTGCGCTCTTGTGGCCGCAGACGTATCCGTCCTAGTAATTGGTAGTATTTTCTTGGATCGCTCCGAACGAATTGCCAAGGCGATCGCATCTTGTCTAATATTAAATCTGCCGATCGAGCATTTCCCGGACTGATGAGGTACACTTCCCAGATGAGCGATTGCCTTCCTCAACCGAGGTACACGACAGCTCTAAAAACTGCTCTAGACTTCCTCACGCTAGGGGAAGGTGGGCATTGCTCGTTGGAGTAGATCGGCACGATTTCAAATCGATCGGCAATTCCCACCCTACCCACTAAAAAACAATCGAGCATTGCCCGAATTGATGGGAGACACGCTCGGGTTGCCTATTGCTCTAACGACCCCGACCGGCGAAATGCTTCCCAGCCATTTAATTTTCGATGATGGTAAAATTTTGGAAAGCAATGTTAATAGCTCACTCGATACACGCTGGCTAGGCGACACTGGCACCGATCGCGCGTATATTAGAAATGAACGAGCGAGACACACTCGACAACACGCGACAATAGAGTTTTATCAAGCACAGGGTTCCAAGCGATCTACTCAGATAACGTTTTGAGGAACAGTGAAAATGGTCGGAAACGGCAAAACTTGGCGGCTGCGACATTGGATTTCATTGGGCTATGCCATTCCCATCATTGCCCTGTGCGTTTCCACGATCGCCACGATTTCCTATTTACAGAAAGTAAAAATTAAAGCCGATAGTTTAGCCCGATCCAGCGAAATTCAAGATCGGGTCAGTCGCGTCTATGCAAACGCACAAATCGTGTCCAAATTGGCGCGGGGATACCTCCTCTCTCGCGACAGCCAGCTTTTGGCACAGATGAGGCAACTGCGACAGCAATATCAAGCCGAACTGAGGCAAATCGAGCAACTGATCGATCGCCAAGACCGCCAACAAAGTCTCGAGCAGATCGAACAGTTAATTGACGAACTGCGTCAATCCAACAATCGCTTAATCGAATTGGCACAAGCGGGTAAAGTCGATGAGGCGATCGCTCGCTGGCAACAAGGGATAGGGCGGGTTCAGTCCGATCGCCTCTCTGTGGCAGTGGAACGCCTCTTGCGCGAACATCGCGATGCCGTCGCACGAGATCGCCAGGAACGCGATCGCTCCCTCAAAACCTTACAACGATTGAGCATCAGCCTCACTATTCCCTCGATCCTCATTTCCCTTGGGGTGGGAAGTGCCATTCTGATTACATCTTCTCGCCGCTTGCAAGCCTCAGCCGATACCATTACCAATTCTTCCGTGGAAATCGATCGCAGCGTTGACAGCCAGGAAAACGTTACCCACCAACAAGCGCAGGCGATCCAGCAAACCACCGCAGCGATGGAACAGTTGCGGCATTCGTCGCAGCAGGCGGCGCACCAGGCGCAAACAGCGACTGTCGAAGCGCAACAAGTGCTGCAACTCGCCCGTCAGGGAAGCGAAGCAGTGAGGCAAACCCTCAATGGGATGTCCGTGCTTCAGGGTAAAGTAGAAGCGATCGCCACGGAAACCGATCGCCTCGCACAACAAGCTCGCCAAATTGGCAGCATTTCCGCCCTCGTCAGCGAACTTGCCAATCAAACCAACATACTGGCACTCAATGCGTCCGTAGAAGCTGTCCGTGCGGGATCGCATGGCAAGGGTTTTGCGGTCGTATCTGGCGAAATTCGCAAGCTCGCCGATCGCAGCAAGCAATCCGCCGCCCAAATTAACGAACTCGTCACTGATATTTACAAGGCAATGGACAGGACGACCCTAGCCACGGATGAGGGGAACTCGACGGTCGAACGGGGTGTTGGTATTGCCCAACATACCGCCGAAACCTTTACAGGGGTGGCGGATGCGGTTCGCAATATCGTGTCGAACAGCCAACAGATTAGTGCCAACTTGCAAGAGCAAGCAACGGCGATCGAGCAGGTGGTAACGGCGATGGACGCGCTCAATACCTCGGCGCGATCGACGGTATCGGGAATCGATCGGGTCAAGGCGAGAACCCAGCATTTGAATGAGGCGGCTGCCGCGTTACAAAACTTTGTTTGAATGAACGTAAAGTTTTAAAAAACGGTGAGGTTGGCGCGTGAGTCCAGTTAGAGTTATTCTGCCTAAAGCTGCGATCGGTTTTATAAATCTAAGCAAAGTTGTTCGGAAGGACAATGTTCCTCTGTCCGATCTTGTAAAACATAATTGGCGATAAACAACTCCGCACCTTTGCTAGCTTGTTTTTGCTTGTAGTTATTCATGCCATATTGTAATTCCCATTCGTAAAGATTGGCAAATTGAAAGTTGTGACGAATTTCTAAACAGTCATCGTAGGTGACCAACCAGCGGTGATGGCACTGTTGTAATTCTCTCGAAAATCGTTCGTGGTCGAAGTTTGCGTGTAACCGTCCGCGTTTCCCGTACAACTTGGATTTCGTAGCACTAAAATAAGGCGGGTCTAGAAAAATCAAAACGCGATCGCCTTCTGTTTGTAAAAGCTCGCTGTAGTCCAGATTGGTGATTTTAACGTTGTCCAAAACACGATCTAGACAACTGAGGCGATCGATCGAAGACTCGGTAAATCGCTTTTCGAATGATTTCTGAGAATAACCGCCTGCTTCAATAGTCCCCGAAAAGGTGATGCGGTTCAGCACAAAGAAACGCGCGGCGCGATCGCACTCAGACAGAGTTTCACTATCCATATTTGCCAGCTCTTGAAATAACGCCCGTCCATCCGTACGAGTTTGCTTAATTTGACGAACTTGAGCGACCAACTCCGACAATCGATCTCGGGCGCATTTCCAAAAATAGTAGACTTCAGGGTTGAGATCGTTAATCCAAATCGGCAAATGCGGATATAACTGTTTAAGTTCGATAAAAACCGATCCGCCTCCCACCATTGGCTCTCGATACTCGTGCCAGTCGAGCGGTAATTTGGCCAGAATTTGGCGAATCGCTCTCGACTTACCACCGGGATATCGAAGTGGACTGCGAACCGAACGCGAACGTTGCATCATTTATCAATTTCCTGACATTAAACATCAGTTAAGCTAAATATTATTCAAATCAAAACCGAAACTCGTACGATCGGACATTGGTGGCAAGAACCGCGCCAGTCAGCCAGACGAGGCGATCGATTGCGCTCCCTCTGCTCCCAACCTCTCGCTAACAGAGTATTTTATTTAAACCAACTGCGGTTCACAATTGGAGGGAGAGAACCCCAACAGACGACTTATGAATCAAGATCCAACGGCTCTAATGCAGCAACTATCCGCCCTGAGCGCCACCTATCCCGAACTCGGCAACCGTCTGGCTGAAGCCACGCGCAAGCTGCGAGACACGGGAACGCCACCCTCTGCCAAATTGGTCGAGGAATTGGTCGCCTATCGCCGTAACTTTACCAACGTACAAACCCAAATCCTCGAACGGGCATCCTCGGCGTCGGTGTCCCCGCTTCCGGCGACTGGGGAAGACGTATCGATCGATCGCCTGAAGCAATGGTTGCAACAGTCAGCCAATGTCGGCGAGACGGACGCGCGTGCCTCGGCGTTAAACATTCTCGATCGCCTCTTATCCATGACCCATACCGACGATCCGAATTTCCCGCCTCTGGCAGATTGTAAGGCAAAAGCTCGCCAACTGCGCCAACAGATCGAACAAGTAACGACCGGCGAAATTCCGCAATACGTACGCGGATTGGCTGAGGGCAAACACGCCTTTTCCGTGTTACTCACCTTGGTGGAGCAGTGGAACAATCTCGACGACCAACAGTGGTCGCGGTTAGCCGACGTGGTGGTGCGAGGGTTCGGTCAACCCATGGCGATCGCCGCCTCCCGTGGCAAACTTAAGGTGAGTGGAACTCCTGCTGCCGCTCGTCCCCCGCAATCGACCGAAGTTCCCAGCGCGGCGACCAGTAACGTTCAAATACCCGCACCCCAACCCCCCGCCACGCCATCTCAGGGTGCGCCGAGTACGGCAACGGCACAAACCGCAGGGGGAGCCGAAGAAGATATTTTCGTCTGGGGCGACGCTCCCGCTGGGGGTCAACCCGCCGCACCGCCGCAAACGCCCCCTCCGGCACCAGCCCCCCCGTCCGAGGAAGCGGAGCAACCGATCGTGTTTGGGGCAAAAAGTCTGGGCTTAGAGGAATCGTCCGCTCCGGCGACGTCAACCCCAATGCCTGCGTCGGTTTCGCTGAAAGTCACGACGCGAATTGCAGGATTGGGCGATCGCGAATTCAAGCAGGAGGAATTTGCCGGAACGCGAGGTCAGTCGCGGGCAATTGAAGGGTTTCAAATTAACCAAAATCCGCCCGTTTCGGGGTTGCGAGTCGAGTATATGGCGCACCTGTCGGGCGTCGGCGATACGCCTTGGATGTCGGAAGGACAATGGGTTGGCGTTCGCGGCGAATCGCACAAGATTGAAGGGTTTGCCATTCGCTTGAGCGGCGATCGGGCATCGAAGTACAACGTGTTCTACATGGGTCACATTCAAAATATCGGCGATTCGCCAGTCGCCTC
Organism: uncultured bacterium; assembly: GCA_964420595.1. Taxonomy (GTDB): domain Bacteria; phylum Cyanobacteriota; class Cyanobacteriia; order Cyanobacteriales; family Geitlerinemataceae; genus CAYQUF01. Next base: position 2,422 of record CAYQUF010000068.1, on the reverse strand, counting down.
CAACGGTCAGTTTTGTGGCACTCGCGGACAATCGTTACAGGTTGAGGGTCTGAAGGTCTGGATCGCCCCTCGATAACCCTCGCGATCGCACAGGGGCATTTTCCAGACAAATTGGAATGTCCCTGTCTCCACTCGCCAATTTCCCCTGTTGCCTTTAAACCGCTCCTGCAAAGCCCGTCAGCAAGCATAACAACAACGCTTCCGTCCATTCCACGATCGCCCCGTAGGTGTCGCCGGTGTGTCCGCCGAATTTGTACTTTAACCAGGCTCCGGTCAAAATGGCGATCGCGCTTCCACCCAGGAGCATTCCCACCGAAACCAGCCAGCGTTGGGGGGCTAGCACGATGGAGATACCGCTCAATGCCAGCAGTAACAGCAATCCGGGAATTAGGTCGGTCGGGGTTGAAGTTTTGTGAATCGCGCCTTTTCCAGTCGCTTTGAGGTAGGGGTAGCGAATAATCGCCACCAGTTGTCCCCAGCGTCCCCATCCGGCAATTCCCATTAACACCAACCAGCGATCGGACTCTAAATCCGTGAGGGCGGCAATTTTCAGAATAACGATCGCGATCGCCGCCATCGCCCCAAATGCCCCCGTGACGCTATCGCTCATCACCTGCAATCGGCGTTGGGGGTCTGGCACCGCAAGCCCGTCTGCCGTATCCATGGCACCATCCAGATGAAGCCCGCCGGTAATCCCAATGCCAGCAACAACAATTAGACAACTCCGTGTAAATACGGGCATCCCCAGGATAAATAGCACCCAATCGAGCAATCCTAATAGCCCGCCCAGCCCGACTCCAACTGCGGGAGCAAAGCGTGCGATGCCCCGAAATTCTAGCGTCCACGACATAGGGATCGGTAAACACGTATAAAAAGCGATCGCGGCAGCAATAGCTGTGGCTTGTTGGCGAACAAATCGCTCGATCCGACGAAATAACGGGCTTTGCTTTGTCATGGAATTACAAGTTTTTCAGCTATTTAACGGATAGCTGAACGTTCTGGATTATGCCAGAATTGTACCGATGACACCCGCACGGTTCCAACTCCATAATTGAATATAGCGGGAGTCAACGCGCGAATTGGTTTCGATCGCGCCGATTGCCTGCTCGACTTTCGACAGGGAAATTTTATTACTCTCCCTGCTTCGGGTAAAGGAAACACTTTACACCAGAGGCTTTTTGCCATGATTGACGATCTCTCGAATACAAGGGTGCCCGCCCCCTGCATCATCGACAATGGCATCGTGGTCAATAAATCCGATATGAAAAGAATTCTGACGGATTTAGGACACGTTCGCTATACCCATTACCAAGACGGTCAAGTCCAGTCGCAAGGGGAGGGATATATCATTGAAGTTTTCGCCGATTCCCATCAATCGACGTTAATTGCAAACCAATCGATTTATTTGAATGTTTGCAGTTTCGATTGTTTACAATTAGGCGGCGGCGCTCAATCGGAAACCTATATCGATTTAGTCCAAGAGACGCGCCATCTACGCCTGATCCCCATTTCCAGTCCGCTCAAAGAGCAAAACACGCCGGGGTTGAATTCGGCGGCACTAGAAGCGGCACTCGCGCAAGTGTTGTGCGCCAAATTAGACGCGCAAATTGACGATGACGGCTCGTTGCAACTGTAGCGGCTAGTCAGCTTCGCGTTCGAGCCAGAGAGTGACCGGTCCGTCGTTTTCGATCGACACTTGCATCATTGCGCCAAATTCGCCCGTTTCGACGCGCAGACCGCTCTGCTTCAATTTCGCCACAAATTGCTCGTAGGAGGTTTGGGCAGAATCGGGTGCGGCGGAGCGATCGAAGGACGGACGACGACCCTTGCGACAATCGCCGTAAAGGGTAAACTGACCGATCGCTAACACTTCGCCGCCAATGTCTTTGACCGATTTATCCCAACGACCGCTTTCGCTGTCGGGATCGGGAAATAGGCGCAAATCCAAGCACTTGCGAGCCATCCAATCGAGTTCGGCTTCAGTGTCGTTGCTGCCGATGCCGACGAGGAGATTTAAACCTCGTCCGATTTGACCCACCACGCGATCGCCAATGGTGACTTTGGAGGCAGTAACTCGCTGGAGAATGACGCGCATAACAACTAGATCGTAGAACGGGTTAACCTTACCATCTGTATCATTTCCAACACCTCGACCTCAATCCCCAAGATAGAGCAGGTGTTCGGGACGTGCGATACGCCTCAGTTGAGAAAGGTAACGGGCAACCCGAGCGCGTACCGCGATCGTCTAGGAAATGCTCCCGTCGCGTTTTTCCCCAGCCATCGCCTCTAATAATTCTCTCTCCTCATCCATAATTTCAAGCGCGATCGCCCCTAAAATTGACTCAAAGCCTGACTGGACTTGCCGCAAACGGATCGAGTCAAAAAAAATGGCGATAGGGGCTTCCCAAACTTGAAATTTAGC
>CAYQUF010000067.1:10798-23309 GCA_964420595.1 uncultured bacterium | reverse complement strand
CCGTCTGTAACAAATGGTTGACAAGTAGTAGGGTGGGCATTCGCGATCGCGCCGCAATTTCTAAGATCCATGTTATTAATAATGCCCACCAAAATCAACTTATCAAACCGCACCCTTAACCCAATCGGGATACCTCTTTTCCACAATTTCCAACCCCTTTCTCAACGCCGTCTGTAACAAATGGTTGACAAGTAGTAGGGTGGGCATTCGCGATCGCGCCGCAATTTCTAAGATCCATGTTATTAATAATGCCCACCAAAATCAACTTATCAAACCGCACCCTTAACCCAATCGGGATACCTCTTTTCCACAATTTCCAACCCCTTTCTCAACGCCGTCAAGCGATCGTCCATCCACCGATCTTCCGGAATAATTTCGCCAATCCCGAGTTTTTCCAACCGGCGTTTGACCTTCCCCGTCGCTCCAACCACGATCGCCTCTCGTCCTTCCTTCACTGCTTCCTGGATAGCATTTTCAATCGCCAGCGAAGAGGTCACGCCTAAAATGGGAACGTCATGGAGATCGACAATGAAAACATCGTAATTATTGCTCGCACCGTGTTCCCGAGAAATCGCCTTCGCCACCCCAAAAATCATCGGACCGCTGAGATGGAACAACAGCACTCGTCCGTTGGCTAAATCCAAAGTTTGCTTTTCCTCGGGAGTCAGCACAATTTGATCGTCCGCATCTGTAATGGCTTTAACCGATTTAGACTGAAGTTCCTCTAGGCGAGCAATGGTTAAAATATTGGCAATAAAGACACCGACGCCGACCGCCACCATTAAATCCACAAACACCGTCAGAACGACCACGCCATACACGATTCCAGCAGCTTTCCAGGAAATGTGGTGAACCCGCTGCAAAAATCCCCAATCGATAATATCAATGCCCACCTTAAGCACAATTGCAGCAAGCACCGCGAGGGGAATTCCCGACATTAAAGGAGCCGCCCAAAGTGCCACGACTAATAAAACAAACGCACGAGCAATTCCCGACAGTGCCGTGCGTCCGCCTGCTTGAATGTTGACCACCGTTGCAGTCGTCGCTCCCGACCCGGCAATTCCGCCCGACAAACCCGTCACTAAATTGGCAATTCCTTGACCGATCAATTCCTTATTGGATTGATAGTCAGTGCGAATCAAACTATCAGCCACCAAACAGGTGAGCAGGCAGTCAATCGAGCCAACCATCGCCAGAATCATAGCATTCACAAACATCAACCGCAAATTGCCAGGGGTAAAGGTCGGTAGCTGTAACTCGGGCAATCCTGGGGTGATTTCGCCAATGGTGGCAATGGTGCGGAGATCCACATTCTGCAACAGGGTTAGCGACACAATTGTCCCGACAACCAACGCCACCAGTTGAGGGGGCACGACTTTTTTTAAAGAACTCGGATATAAAAATAAAATAACTAAGGTCAGGATGCCTAACGCCGTTTCCCAGAAATTGAGATTCATGACCAAAGTCGGCAAATTTTTAATGACACCCAACACGCCACCCGACGGAGTTTCTTGACCTAAAAAGGGTGCAAGTTGCATAAAGATTAAAATTACCCCAATTCCGGTCATAAATCCCGAGATCACGTTATAGGGCAACATGGTAATGTATCGCCCCAACCTCAGCAGACCAAACGCGATCTGAAACACACCCGCCAGCATGACCACGGTAAACGCCATGGCTAAGCCATTCTCTGGATTGCTTGCCGTGGTTTCGGTAATAACGGCGGTAATAATCACCGTCATCGGACCGGTGGGTTCGGAAATCAAACTGGGCGTCCCGCCGAACAATGCTGCAAAAAAGCCCACTAAAATCGCGCCCCACAACCCGGCGGCGGCTCCGGCTCCCGAGGCAATTCCAAACGCCAACGCCATCGGTAAAGCGACGACAGCAGCGGTGAGACCCCCTAAGAGATCTCCCCTAACATTGCGAAAATTGATGCGATTGGTAATTGGCATAATTGACCTGATAATCAAAAAAACAAAACGCGCGATCGCTCTAGCGAAATAGCAGCACGGGAATATGACTTCTGCGCAAGAGTTGGAGGGTGGTGCTGCCCAATACCAAATGACGAATGCGACTGTGACCGTAGGCACCCATCAGCAACAGATCGATATCGTGGCGATCCACGTACTTGCAAATTTCCCGCTCGGGTTCGCCTGGAATCACTTCGCAAATTGGCTCGAAGCCAGCAGATTCCGCTTGCATTTGCGCCACTTTCAAGTGGGCGATCGCATTTTCGTCCTCTGTCTTCTTCGCAACTGTTAAAATGTGGAGTTCTAACCCCTTAAACGCTGGCGAAGTCACCAAAAAATCCAGCATTTTCTGACAGCTTTTGCTACCGTCATAGCTCAGCAGCAGCTTTTCAATTGGCTGATAGTGGCGGGAAGTGACCAGACAGGGTTTATGGCTGGCACGACCGATGCGCTCGACATTTGCTCCCAAATGACCCGAGGCAAACTCAGCCGCCTCACCCCGCTTGCCTAAAATAATTAAGTCGGAGTCTGCCTCAAATTTGTGGAAGCTATCCACTAAAAAGCCAGTTTCGTGGATTGTTTTTATCGCGCTCACCCCAGCTTCTTGCAAGCGTTGCTTGGCATCGTTCAGTACCAGTTGCGCTTTTTCGTGGTTGAGCTTGGCTTTTTCATGCTCCAGTTCGACCAGTTTATCCAGCAGTTCGCGAGACGCATCAATCCCGATCGCGCCGCTGTAGTTGCCCGTGGAAGCGACCTTTTGACTGCGAATATCGGAGACAAATAGAACGTCAACTTCGGCGTCTAGGCGCGACGCCAACCACCCAGCATAGCGATAGCTACTTTGGGCAAAAATCGACCCATCGGTACACAGAAGAATATGTTTCATCGGTAAAACTCCTAGTGGCTGGCGAGTTTGTCTAAGGCATCGGGTTCGTTGTGAACCGCCAGCCGATTCAATAAATCTTGACTGTCTTCGTTGACCCCACGCAGCTTCACTTCTGCCCCATGACGGCGAAACTTGAGGACGACTTTATCGACGGCATTGACGGCTGCTTGATCCCAAATGTGGGCGTGGCTCAAATCGAGGATGACTCGATCCAATTCTTCGTCAAAATTGAAGTAGCTTAAAAACTCTTCAACCGATACAAAAAACAATTGACCCGCAACCTTGTAGGTGCGTTCGGTTTTATCGGGACTGAGTACCGTATCGACAAACACCACCTGGGCAATTTTGCGGGAGAAAAATACCGTACTCAGGGCAATGCCGACCACCACGCCGATGGCGAGGTTGTGGCTGAGAACGGTAATCAATACTGTCGTGACCATCACCGCTGTTTCGCTGCGAGGAATCCGGCGAATATTCTTAATCGACGACCAGTTAAAGGTGCCGATGGAAACCATGATCATCACCGCCACCAGCGACGCCATCGGAATTTGGCTGACCCAGCGACCCAACGCCAGCATAAAGAACAGCAAAAAGATGCCGGACGCGAATGTCGATAAACGCTTGCGTCCGCCGGATTGAATGTTAATCGCCGACTGACCGATCATGGCACATCCAGCCATTCCGCCAAAGAAACCCGCAATGATGTTGGCAATCCCCTGACCTTTGGCTTCTTGGTTTTTGTCACTGGGAGTATCGGTCAACTCGTCGAGCAACGAGGCGGTCAGCAGCGATTCCACCAGACCGACAATTGCCAGCGTTGCCGCTACCGGAAAGATAATTTTCAGCGTTTCCCAATTGAGCGGAACTTGGGGCAACACAAAGACGGGGGGAGCGGTGGGCAGTTCTCCCATATCCCCGACGGTGGGAACATCCAATCCAGCCAGAATCGAGACGGCGGTTAGGGTGACAATTGCCACCAAGGGCGACGGGACGGCTTTTGTAATCCGGGGAAATAGGTAAATGATGGCTAATCCAATCGCGACCATGACATAGACCACCCAAGAAGCACCCTGGAGCTGGGGCAATTGTGCCATAAAAATCAAGATTGCCAATGCATTCACAAACCCCACCATGACCGCACGGGGGATAAACTTCATCTGCTTCCCCAGTTTCAGCACGCCAAAGACGATCTGTAGAATTCCGGTCAAAATCGTGGTGGCGAACAAGTATTGCAAGCCGTAGTCTTTCACGAGATAGACCATCAGCAGTGCCATGGCGCCGGTGGCACCCGAAATCAATCCCGGTCGTCCGCCGACAAATGCCGTCACGACGGCGAGAATAAAGGAGGCGTACAGCCCCACCTTGGGATCGACTCCGGCAATAATTGAAAAGGCGATCGCCTCTGGAATCAGTGCCAGAGCCACCACCGCTCCCGCCAATAAGTCGCCGCGAACGTTGGACAACCAATTTCGTCTCAATTTGGTGGCGTTCATCCACGTTGCAATTCTCAATCGAACCTCCTACTACTCGCAATTTTTGCCAACCGCTGGGGCTGTCGAACCCGCTGCACTCTCACAACTGGCGATCGATCGCCCCACGGTCGAGTCCCGAGATCTCGCCTGGAGCGTCTCTGGTCTGTGTGTCTGAACCTGCAAACCCGTTCGGACGCGGGACACCGACCCGACGTTGGGAAGACTCGCTCTCCCTAACGCAGGCTCAAGGCTGGTGTCTCCAAATTAGTTTCAAGACCGTTTCGAGTGGCTAGCGTCATACTCGACCCGTCCTCCAACCGCACGCTGAAGTGATGCACGGGGAAGGGGGACTAGGGGGGATTGTCTGGAAGAAGGAGTGTCAACACGCTGCTAGCGACTCAGTGACTTCAGAATAACCGACCAGAACGAGTGCAAGCTGTCCCGGTCTTGAGTGCAAGGGCACTATACCACAAGCGTTACATTTTGACATAAAAATCGAGAAACGGACGACTGGCGACTGGTTTTTTTGACACTCCCCAGCCCTTGTGGCGAGGGGATTCTTCATTCACAGACCCAACTTGCTTTAACAGGATTGCTCCAGCTAAAGTAGAGGTCGAATCTCCGTACCCATCAGCACGACGAATCAACCTAACCCGCTTAATTTGTTCGGGTTGGTAGAAGTTTAAATTCCACGTTCCTTTAAGTTTGAGCCGGTCAATCCCTTTCTGGTCTGTGAAGGTTATCTGTTTTCGAATCTCTGATAGCTTCCAACCAGAGGTCTTATACTCCACTGAGCGACCGTTCTTTTTGAACCGTGGATAACCTTTCTGGACTGGAACGGCTTTTCGACAGTTCTCGTAGAACCGAGAAATGGCAGAATAGGCTCTTTCAATGGAGGCTTGGCAGGCACTAGAGTTTAAGTCTTTAGCGAAGGGGAACTCGTCTCTAAGAGTTTTGCTGAGACGATACAAATCCTTCTGTCCAACTCCTGAATTGTCCATCCAAAAGCGGATGGCTTTGTTGCGGATAAACTGAGCCGTTCGGATGGCCTCATCAATGGCACTATATTGAGTGGGTTTCCCTTTAGCTTTAAACTCTAGGACAATCATTGGCGTGGGATAACCTGACGCAAAATAGTATAACCTAAAAAGCCGTCCTAGAAGGACGGGGCTTTAGACCCAAGTTTTTCGGTAAAATCGGCTGAATTTGCTGGCGAAACTGCTGCCAATTCGCGACCGCCGCCGGATCCGATTCGATGCCCCGCTGCATGAAAATGACGCCATCGCGAAACGCCCGAATGCCGTACTCTCCGGCTTCACTCAGTTGCGAAATCCGAGTCGCGATCGCCTGCAACCGTTCCAAATCCGTCTCGAATGCCACCTGATATCGCTTCAGCCGCCACAAATCCGCTACCACGTAATCCATCCTCACCACCTCTCCCGCATCGTCGCGCACTTGCAACACGGGAAACCGGGTAATCTGACGGCGACTCGACAGGTGAGGAATGATATACGTCGTCGCTGCCACGCCTGCATCGTCGGGTACTTGCGCAATGAGCTGGTTAATCTCTGCCGCGTGTTGCCACTGACGGGGTAAGGACACGTAAACCCACGGCTGAATCGAATCGGGGATGAGAAAATATAACGTGCGATTGGGATTGGAAGTGAGGGTAAAAATCAGCGACAGGGCAATGCAAGCGCTCCAAAACCGCCGCACCTTCACCGATCTAAATGCTTGCGGGCGATGGGCCCACCACAGAATTGCCCCGTAAAACAATCCCGGCACCACCGCGAGGGCGTAGCGAATGTTAATCGCCAGTACCGACTGTCCCTGTCCTAGAAATAACTTTAACAGGGGAAAGCCCGCGATCGCCCACGCTGCCGGAGATGCCGCCGGAACGAATGCCAACGGCAACCACTGACCCAACAAATACGAGATCGTCCGACCGAAGGGGGTCAGCAACTCCACCACCAATCGCCACGGCTGGGTGACCATGCCCCAAATAATTTCTAAGGTAGACGCTTCCTCCCCTCGGGCGTACTGTCCGAAACGTTCCATCATGAAACGACGGGAAATATCTTCAGAGAAAATCGGCATGATCAGATTGGTCAGCAGCACCATGTAGCCGAAACTGAGGGTACACAGCGCCAATCCCGCACGGGGAAAACGGCGAGAGAGGGTCATGTATACCCCCACCCCGAACAAGCCGACCCCCGTATCTTCGCGCACGGCGAGGATAACGATCGCCAACAGCCAAAACAGCCACCACCAGCGTTTTTCCATCGCCAGCAACAAGCCAAATACGAACAGGCAAATTTGGCAGAGATCGTGAAAATTCGCCAGCGTCGGTCCGACCACGGCATTGGCGGCGTAGAAGCTGGCAGCAATCCACCCGGCTAGCGGCGGTTCGACGTATTCGCGGGCGAGAAAATACAGGACGATTCCCGCTGCGGTTACTAACGTCACTTGCAGCACCGTCAGGGTGGCGGGATGGGGAAACAGGGCGTAAATCGGCAGCCACAACAGCAATGCGGGGGTAAAATGCTGTCCCAAGCGGCGATAGAAGACCTCGGGCACTTCGCCATCGTGAACCACGTTGGTCGAGAGGGACGACGAGAGCGAACTTTGAAACCAGCGACCGTGCAGGTTATTCCAAAATACTTGATTGAAGATGCCTTGGTCGTAGGAGGCGTAATAGGTAAAGTAGCGATGCAAGGTCAAAATTAAAGCCAACCCGAAAAAGGCGATCGCGGCTGAGATTGCCAACCGCAAGCCTGGCTGTTTGACCCACTGTGACCATTTCAACGGTTGTATCCCTCCACCCAATCGCTCCGCGATTCATCGGACGCGAACTTTGCTGCCGAGTTTGCGCGTACACTATAGTACAGGAAATCTAAAGAAGATATTAAAGTAGAGGAGGAGTCTTTTGGATTGGCGTCTTTGAGCTTTTACTCCGTCAGTCAACCCGTTGGCAATTCTAACCGAGATGGCATGTCCGCAAACGGTACCCCCCAACCCGATCGCTCGGATGCGATTTTGCAGCTATTGCTGTTTTTCGACAAACGCTTGAGTCCAGCGGAGCAAATCCGACGGATTCGCCAGTACATGCACGACTTGCAAGATCGATATGCCTTTGCCCTGCAAGAGATCGATGTGGCAGAGCAACCCTATCTTGCCGAGCATTTCAAGCTGATTGCCACGCCAGCGCTGATTAAGATCCATCCCGACCCGCGACAGACGGTTGCGGGGAATAATTTAGTCAGCCAGCTCGAACATTGGTGGCCCCGCTGGCAGCGTGCGGTGGAAGACTATCGCCAGCATCAAATTGAGATGGAAGCGAGTTCCGTGTCGGAGGGAAAACGCGATCGCTCTATTGCCTCGGTGACCAATTCTGCCGAACTGATGCAACTGTCGGATGAAGTGTTTCGCTTGCAGCGGGAAAACGAGGAATTGCAAGAGCAGTTGCGGTTTAAAGAACGGTTGATTGCCATGCTCGCTCACGATTTGCGCAATCCCCTCACCGCCGCTTCGATCGCCCTGGAAACGTTAGAAACGACCCGAGCCTCGGACAACGGGAGCAAAACGGCGAAGGAACATTCCCTGACCGCACAGCTCATCCAACACGCTCGCGTTCAAACTCGCTCGATCGAGCGGATGATTTCGGACGTGCTGCAAGCCTCGCGATCGGCGTCGGCGCAATTTTGCATACATCCCCAAAAGGTGGATCTCCAGGATTTGTGCGAGGAAGTGCTCGATCGCTTTCAAGAGCAGTTTCAAACCAACGCTCACAACCTCGAAACCGATATTCCCAACGATTTGCCCAACGTCTATGCCGATCGCGAACGGGTGCGGCAAGTGTTGATTAATCTACTCGATAACGCGATTAAATATACCCCCAAAGACGGGACGATTCGCGTGTCCGTTCTCCACCGCACCACTCAAAAGGTTCAACTGAGCGTTTGCGATGACGGTCCGGGCATTCCCAACGAGAACCAGCAGCATATTTTTGAAGATCGCTTCCGCCTCAAACGAGACGAGACGAAGGACGGTTACGGGATCGGCTTGTCCCTGTGCAAGCGCATCATTCAGGCGCACTACGGGCAAATTTGGGTCGATTCGGCACCAAAACAGGGAAGTTGCTTTCATTTTACGCTCCCGGTCTATCGCTAGACTGGCGTGCTGGGGCTGCCATTCTATATTAGGAAACGATCGCAAACGGTTCCGATGGCGTTGACTCTAGATTGAAAATTTTTCATACCTATTTCGACCGCGCCAGCGTTGCGACTTCGCATTTCGGGCGGCTCCCAATGGCGCGATCGCGTTTGAATCGCCGTTTTAGACGGTCGGTTGCCCGATGCCAATCGCTAGATTGTTAGAGGTCGAAAAAATTTTTTAGTCATCAAAAATTGACAGAATTAAGTTGATTAAAGGTTGCCCGACTTCCCCGATTGCTATTATTTTTGTTAATCTCAACCATTAAGCAGAAGCAGTTTCGGCATAACGCGAAAAGGAACAGTTCATTTATGGATTGCCGTCACATTCAGTTTAGCGATTGCAAGGCACGGCTCGATTCCCAGCAACTCCAATCCCTATTCGAACTGAGTGCATTTTGGGCGAAAGATCGCTGTCGCGAGGATTTAGAAATCGCGATCGCCAATAGCGACCCAGTCATTAGCGTTTGGGATGGCGAGCGACTGATCGGCTGCGCTCGCGCCACCTCCGATGGAATCTACCGCGCCACGATTTGGGACGTGGTGATTCATCCGGAATATCGAGGGGTCGGTTTGGGACGCAAGCTGGTCGAAACGGTATTGAGCCATCCTCGCATGAACCGAGTCGAGCGAGTTTACCTGATGACCACCCACCAACAGCGATTTTACGAGCGCATCGGCTTCCAAACCAACGAAACGACCACAATGGTTCTCAATAACCAACCGATTGCGACTCCGCTTGCGCCTCGGGAAGTGCCTGCGGAACTAAACAGAGAATTTGGCTAGTACGACCGTTTCCCTCGCGCGCTTGCAATTCCAAGCGTCCGCCCATGACTTCTAACAGCATCTGATCGAGAATCAAGTTCAAGCCGGGGGAGAGGCGATCGCTCGGCGTATTTTCCTCGGCTTGCATTAAATCGATCGGTTCGCTCCACACGCCAATCGGACAGGGAGTATCGAGGCGAATGGCGACGTAGTCCTGCTGCGAGTCGGACTGGGCGGACAGGGCGATCGTGCCTTCCTCCATTTGGTCGATGGCGTTCTCGATTAAATTCACCAACACTTGCTTCAACCGCCGAAAATCGGTTTTAACCCACAGCGAGGGGTCGGGTTCCTCAATCGCGAGGCGGTAGTTGCGATTTGCCACTTGCAAGTGGGTGAGGCGATAGACTTCATCGAACACCTCCGCCATCGGAACCGGGTCGAGCTGCAACGGATTTTTGCCGTATTCGGTCCGGGCGACGTTGAGAATCTCGTCGATCATCTTGACCAACTGCTGCGATCGCTCGTTGGCTTTGCTCAAAAACTCCCGCTCTTCTGCCGGATCCTCGCACAGGTCCGACAAAATTAACTGGTGGGTGCCGATCAAGCCGTTGAGGGGCGATCGCAACTCGTGAGAAATTCGCGCCAGAAACCCCGACTTAAACTGGCACATTTGCGCCACCATTTGATAGTCCAGCCGAGCTTGTTCGAGTTGGCGGGAGAGGCGTTCGAGTTCGGCGCGATCGTCCGGTGCAGACTCCTCTGCGTTCGGTTCGTCAGGGCGCGTCCTCCAGCGGCTCCACCACCAGCTTCCACCGCTCCCGAGGGCGATGCCCACTCCGAAAACAATCCAGTCACTCCAATCCATGATTTGCCCGTTATTAAGTAGTTAGCGGCGCGAGTCGAACTGCCCCCTGTCGCAAAATTTCCCAATCTCGTCCCGTCCACTTTGCCACCGTGGAGGGAACGCCCCCCGAGGGCGCATTGGCGGTCAGTTCGTTTGGCAGGAGATACACCCGGGGAAACTGCGCTTCGATCGCCTCGGTGGTTCGCAAGGGCGGTTCTCCGGAGCGATTGGCGCTGGTGGTCGCCAGCGGACCCGTTTGGGCTAGTACCGTGCAAGCAACCTCGGAATTGGGAACGCGCACCCCAATTGTAGTCGGATCGGTGGGGTTCATGGCGCTCGGTACGCGATCGCTGGCGGGCAAGACGAGGGTGAGGGCACCGGGCCAGTAGCGGTCGGCGGTTTGCTGCCAAATTTGACGTTCGCCTTCGCTACCTGTCACGTAGGACCACAAATCCTCGATCCGCGCCGCCATCAGGATCAGCGGTTTGTCCGGAGGGCGCTGTTTGGCGTCAAAAATCAGTCGGGCGCGATCGCCTCGCGCTGCCAGTGCGGGAATCGTATCGGTGGGAAAGCTGACCAATTCGCCCGCCCGTGCGGCTCGAACGAAGGCTTCTAGAGAAACGCGAGTCATGGAAATTGCAAAAGCACTCGGGATTTCTCTCCTATTGTCCCCTAATTTTTCAGACGAGCAATTGCAAATCGTTCGATTCCCGTCAAATCGGCTTCGATGCGAATGTCGTCGTAACTACCGCGATCGCGCAGCAACTGCACCACGGCGTCGGCTTGACCCGCCATCATCTCGATCGCCCAGATGCCCCCCGATCGCACGTAACTCGGTGCCGTAGCGACTAAATGGCGAATGCAATCCAACCCGTCGGCTCCCCCATCGAGCGCCTGATGGGGTTCGTGTCGCGCCACTTCCGGCTGCAATCGAGGGATCTCGGCGGTGGGAATGTAGGGGGGATTGGACACCATGCCGTTCAGGGGACAATTTAGGGCAGCCAGAGGCTCGAACCACGATCCCCGGTGAAATTGAATCCGATCGCCCAATCGGGCGCGACTGGCATTGTTTCGGGCGATTTCCAGGGCAGCTTCGCTGGTATCGACTGCGTGAACGATCGCCTCGGGCAAAACGCGAGCCAATCCCAAGGCGATCGCGCCGCTCCCGGTGCCCAAGTCCGCCCAATGTCCCCCGGATCGATCGCTTTGTCCGACCGCCCGTTGCACCAGGTCGATCAGGTATTCCGTTTCCGGACGGGGAATAAGTACCTGCGGCGACACTGCCAGGGAAAACTCCCGCCAAGGAGCAATTCCAGCCAGGTACTGCACGGGTTCGCGCTGGTGCAACCGCCGCTGCCACAACCGATCGAGGGTATCGAGGGAAACCCGCAAGGGGACTCGGGGGCGATCGCGATAGGTCTTCAGCCGCAGCGACAGCCGATCTAACCCAGCCAGCTCGCACAGGAGCCAATCGATTTCCTTCGGGTCGATCTCGACCGCCGCCGCCTCGGAGATCGCGCGATCGCGCCACCGATCTAATTGCGTTCCCGAAATTGGAACTTCGGGGGTTTCCCCCATGATGCTAGTTCCCCAATTGCGGTTGAGGGGTATCGGAATTCCCCGATTGTTGTAGCGATCGCACGAATTGCAGCGACTCGCGAGAGGGAATCAGCACCAGGCGATCCAACTGCGGTTCGTCCCCTTGACGCAGGGCTTGCAACACGCCTTCGAGCTGCACCACTTCCACGTCCACGGTCAGATCCGGCTGCTGTTGCTTGAACCGATCCACCATCGTCAGCAATTGCTCTTTGTCAAAAAACAGGGGAATGAATTGTCGATCGCCCCGTTGGATGGTGAGATAGCCTTGCTCCTCCGAGCCGCTGGCGATAAACAAGGGCACGCCGCGAAACTGTTCGACCTGCTCCCCATCTTCTTGCAGGGTGGCAATGGCTGCCTCGACTTGCTCTTGAGTGGGCACGTAACTCACCCGCAACGACGGCGACTCGGAACCGTAGGTGAGCTGGTAGATTTCAGCCAGAGAAATCGGCGTGACTCGAACCTCGTCGGCTAAATCGGGGTTGCGAGTTTCGAGATTTTCGATAAATTCCAGGGCGTCTTGGCGGCTGATGAATACCCCAGCCACTGAAGACGAATCTCCCCCCTGTTGCGAGTTGGGATAGGACGCGATCAGCGGCGCGCCTTGAGCGTCCGTGATGGTAAACACCGGAACCATCCGCAACTTGTCGAGAATCTCTTCTTGCGGTAGGGCGATCGCTCGATTCATCCCCGCTAGCGACGGTCCGAGCAACGTCGTGCCGACTAGACCTAACGTTGCGCCCCATCGAAGGATAGATTTCATA
>CAYQUF010000067.1:0-10698 GCA_964420595.1 uncultured bacterium | reverse complement strand
CAACGTCGTGCCGACTAGACCTAACGTTGCGCCCCATCGAAGGATAGATTTCATAGTAACTCCTAGATTGCGAGAGTGCGATTGATTCGGATACATTGAAGATCGAATGCCATCAAAGGGCAATCGAATTTTGTCCTTGAGCTGAAGATCGACAGCGTGTTACAGTAGGCGAAGATTATTCAGATTGCTACAATTTAATCTCCGCGAGTCTTTAAGATCTGACCGGGAGATCGAGTCAATAGTTTCTGTCGCCGCGCTAAAGCCCCAAACTCCCATTGGCGTTTGGCAGGCGATCGCGGGCGATATCGGGCAATTTGCCATCAAGAAATAAGAGCAAGCAAGCTGGTAAGGATGTTAGCACAAACTTCTCCAGTTAGAACTGCGCTCGCCGGGTCGAAGGGGGCTTGCATCTGCTATAACAGAACCGATCTCTAGCGCATTCGCTACTGCTCCTGATGAGATTTCGAGTCGTCGATCGCTTAAATCGTTATTTTCCCTGGTTTATTGTCGGAGTGTCAATTGTCTCCCTCGCCTCCGTGGGATGGGCGGGTTGGGGCAGTTCGAGGACTCACGCCGCTGAAACGCCCGCTCCCACCCCGGTAGTAGCGCAGTCGCAGCCCTCTGCCGCCGCCCTCGTGCGACAAGGACTCGATCGCTATGCCGCCGGACGCTACAACGAGGCGATCGCCCAATGGGAGCAAGCCCTGTCCCAGTCTCTGCCCCCCGAACACGAGGCGATCGTTTGCTCGAATCTCGCCCGAGCCTACCGGCAAATTGGCGAACTCGACCGCGCGATTTCTCATTGGGAACGGGCTCGCGACATTTATGCGACCCGCGAGATCCCCGACGCCACCCGCGATCGCGCCAAGCTCTCAGTCGAACAAGCCCAAGCCTACAGCGATTTGGGACAGCACCAACGGGCGATCGAACGGTTGCAAGAGGCACTCGAACTGGCTCGCGATGCCGGCGATTCCCTCACCGAAATTGGGGCGTTAGGGGCACTGGGCAACGCTTATTGGGCGGCGGGAAACTACCGCGACGCGATTGACGCCCACCGCAACAGCCTCGCCCTCGCTCGCCAGCACGATCGCCCCCGGGAAATTGCGACAGCACTCAACAACCTCGGCAACGCCTACCACGCTCAAGTCGAACGGCTGCTCTATCAAGCCAACGTCGCGCGCTTGGAGGGGGAAGACGCCGAGGCGATTCGACTGACCGAACGCGCCGACAACGCCCGTCAGGCTGCCCTGGAAGCTGCCCGAGATAGCGTCCGCGCCAGCCGGGAGGTGGGGGGAATGACCCGAGTGCGGGCGTTGCTCAATTACAACCGTCGCTTGCAACAATGGGCGTCTAAGGAAGACGAGTTAATCGAGCGCAATCGCCAACAAGCCCTCGACCTGCTCCAGACGGTCCCGGACTCGCGGGATAAAGTGTTTGCGCTGGTGGGATTGGCTTCGCAGTGGAAGTCGTCACAGAGCGATCGCGCCCCGGTCGAAATTTTACGCCAGGCGATCGCGTCGGCTCGTGCCATCGGCGACCGTCGTGCCGAATCGTTTGCCCTGGGGACGTTGGGAACGGTTTACGAGCGCGCTCAAGCGTATGACCAAGCGTTAGAATTCACCCGCCGAGCCGAATTTGCCGCCCAACAAGTCAACGCCGCCGACAGCCTGTATCGCTGGCAGTGGCAAGCCGGACGTTTATTTCGCGATCGGGGAGAAACCGAACGGGCGATCGCAGTGTATCGAGAAGCCATCGCCACCTTGCAGAGCATCCGCAGCGATATCATTGCGGCGAACAAAGACCTGCAATTCGACTTCCGCGATTCGGTCGAACCGGTCTATCGCGAACTCATCGGTCTGTTGCTCGACACCGCCGCCGCTCGAGGCAAAAAGCAGGAAAATATCCGCGAAGTCCTCGACGTGCTGGAGTTGCTCAAACTGGCGGAATTGCAAAACTATTTCGGCGACGAGTGCGTCGAAGCGGCTCGGGACGGCGCAGCGAGCAACGGTCAGTTCGCCGATACGGGAGCGGCGATCGCCTATTCGGTGGTTCTCGCCGATCGCACGTACCAAATCTTACAATTGCCCGACGGTTCCCTCGCCCAATATCCGATCGACATTTCCGCTCGACGCCTGCAAGGGGAGGTGGATCGGTTGCGAACGCTGCTGGAAAAACGCAGCACCAACGAGTATTTAGGTCAAGCCCAAAAACTCTACGACCTGTTAGTTCGTCCCTTGGCGGGCGATCTCGAAGCCGCCCGAATCGATACCCTCGTCTTCATTCAAGATGGGATATTGCGCACGATTCCCATGGCGGCGTTGCACGATGGGGAGCAATTTTTAATCGAAAAATACGCGATCGCCACGACGCCGAGTTTGACCCTGACGAGCGATCGTCCCCTGTCGCGGCGCAACATGAATGCGCTCATTTTAGGCTTGACCGTCGAGCGCCCTCCGTTTGAAGCACTGACCAACGTTCCGGCAGAAGTCTCTCAGGTGCAACAAATCTTAGGCGGAACCAAATTAATCGACGACCAATTTACGCTGACGCAGTTTCAAAAGCAATTGCAAAACAACAGTTATCCCATCGTTCATTTAGCCACGCATGGAAAATTTGGCGTCGATTCTGACAGTACGTTTCTATTAGCATTCGACACGCGAATCACCATCGATCGCATCGACAATATTTTGCGATCGCAACGGAATCAATCCGCCCGATCCGCCGATCGATCCGTCGAATTGCTGACCTTGAGCGCCTGCCAAACCGCCGCTGGCGACAATCGATCTGCCCTCGGCATTGCTGGGGTTGCCGTGCGGGCTGGCGTCAAGAGCGCCCTAGCCAGTTTGTGGTATATTAACGATCGGGCTACCGTTCCTTTAATTGAGGAATTTTACACGCAATTGCGCCAACCGGGAATCACGAAAGCCCAAGCTTTGAGACACGCTCAAATGAAGTTAATTCAAGATTTTGAATATCAGCACCCGGCGGTTTGGTCGCCCTTTATTCTGATTGGAAATTGGATGTAACACCCCAGTCTGGCAATCCTTAAAACACAAGAGGAGGCGTATCTTCCCAAT
The DNA here is from genome assembly GCA_964420595.1 of uncultured bacterium. Classification (GTDB taxonomy): domain Bacteria; phylum Cyanobacteriota; class Cyanobacteriia; order Cyanobacteriales; family Geitlerinemataceae; genus CAYQUF01. The sequence goes on along the minus strand of CAYQUF010000067.1, from coordinate 7,621 downwards.
CGTAATTCCCACAATAAATCCCTCGGGAGTCCATGTTCGAACTCCGTATTAACCCTCATGACATTATCTCGAATTTCGATCTGAATGGAAATAGAACTTACGCCGATAGTTCGATCGCTTCGGTATTCGGTCGGGGATACTTGTGAATGCATAACACCAAACCCACAATTGCCAAGCTGTCTGATACGCTAAACGATCGGACTAAGCGCGGTGATGGGATCGTGTGGGCAAAACTCAAGCAAGCGATGTGGGAGTTGCGAGGGGTCTGGATCGGCGCGCCCAGCCTGACCGTTCTCATCCTCGCCCTGCGTTTGAGCGGCGTGTTGCAACCGCTCGAATGGGGCGCGTTGGATTGGTTGTTTCGCTTGCGTCCCGCCCAACCGACCGACACGCGAATTACCATTGTCGGCATTAACGAAGCCGATATCGAGCGCATTGGCACTTGGCCCGCGTCCGATGCCACGATCGCGCGGTTGATTTCGAAGGTCAAACAGTACCAGCCGCGAGCGATTGGCTTGGATCTCTATCGCAACTTACCCGTCGAACCCGGTCACGCCGAATTGGTGAAGGTATTCGAGTCCACGCCCAATTTAATCGGCATTGAAAAAAAAGTTCCCGGCGAAGATGGAAGCGCGATCGCTCCGCCACCGGCTCTGGCGAAAAAAGGTCAGGTGGGGGTCAACGACGTGGTCGTCGATGCGGACGGTCGCATTCGCCGAGGCCTGCTGTTTTTAACTACCTCCGATGGCAAATCGGCTACCAGTTTGGGCTTGATGTTGGCAATTTTATACCTCGATCGCGAGGGAATCATGCCCGAACCCGGACCGAACGGTTACATGAAGTTAGGCTCGACGGTGTTTAAGCCCTTTGAAGCCTCCGATGGCGGTTACGTGCGCGCCGATGCGGCGGGATATCAAATTTTACTCAATTTTCGCGGCGGACATGGCAGTTTTCCCACGGTATCGATGACCGACGTCCTCGAAGATCGGGTAGACCCGCAGATGCTGCGCGATCGCGTCGTGTTAATCGGTCCGACGGCACCAAGCCTCAAAGATATCTTTTACACCCCCTACAGCAGCAATACCCTCACGAAAGTCTTTACCAGCCCCGATCGCACTTACGGTGTCGAAATTCAAGCCAACCTGATTAGCCACATTCTCGGGGCGACCCTCGACGGACGCACGACGATTAAAGTGTGGTCGCAGCAACTCGAAGGGGTTTGGATCTTGATCTGGACGAGTTTGGGGGCGACATTGAGCTGGACGCTGCGCTTTCGCCGCTGGAGCTTGCTGTTGTGGTCGCTTGCGCTGGGGATTTTAATTGGAAGTAGCTATATCCTGTTTTTATTCGGTTGGTGGATTCCCGTGGTTCCGCCCCTGTTGGGCATGGGAGGCGCGGCGATTGCCTCGATCGCTTATATCGCCCACACGGAATACCAAGATCGCCAACTCGTGATGAATTTATTCGGGCGACACGTTACCTCCAATATCGCCGATGCCATTTGGCAAGAACGCCACCAACTCTTGCAAGAAGGACGGTTGCTCGGGCGCAAGGTGACCGCGACGGTGTTGTTTACCGATATCAAAGATTTCAGCAGCATTGCCGAACAAATCGACCCCGAACAGTTGATGAGCTGGCTCAACGAATACATGGGAGCGATGGCGGACATTGTGCTGGCACACGAGGGGGTCATCGATAAGTTTATCGGCGATTCGGTGATGGCGGTGTTTGGGGTGCCGTTTGCCCGCGAGAGCGAAGAGGAAATTGCCCGAGATGCGATCGCGGCGGTGCAGTGTGCGTGCGAGATGGAGCAGAAGTTGCGATCGCTCAATCAAACATGGCAGTCTCGGGGACAGCCGATTGTGGCCATGCGGGTGGGAATTTCGACGGGACCAGTGGTAATCGGCAGTTTGGGGAACGCCCAGCGAGAGGATTATACGACGATTGGCGATAGCGTGAACGTTGCCGCTCGGTTGGAGAGTTACGATAAATCTATTGATGGGGGACTTTGTCGCATTTTGATGAGCGAACAAACCTATCAGTACGTCGAGGAACACGTTCGGGCAAAATTGCTCGGTCGCGCCCTCTTGCGGGGACGGGGACAGCCGATTGCTATTTACCAAGTTTGCAACGAGCGATCGGCGTTTTTCGATGACAATGACGCCGCGACCGGTTAGAGTCGAGCCACCTTTGCTGGCGGTCTACCCATTCACCGAGGACAACCATGCTCGAAAAAGCCAATTTGTTAGAAGCGATCGCGGGTAAAAATCGCGGTTTGCTGGCAAGCGAATCCGACAATACTGCAATTCTAGTGGCGATCGCCCAGTTAGAAGCCCACAATCCCACCGATTGTCCCACCGCTGCAAGCGATTTATTAGCTGGAAATTGGCGATTGCTGTACACCACCAGTCAGGGACTGCTCGATATCGATCGGTTTCCGCTGTTGAAATTGGGAGCGATTTATCAGTGCATTCGACCGGAAACGGGCAAATTGTACAATATTGCCGAAACCTATGGCGTGCCGTATCTCGAAGGCTTGATTAGCGTAGCGGCGAGGTTCGAGCCTCTCTCGGAAGTTCGAGTGCGGGTGCGGTTCGAGCGCTGGATTTTGGGCGTTCAAACGTTGATTGGCTATCAGTCTCCCGATAGTTTTTTAGAAAAGATCGAAGCCGGAGAGCAACTTCCCGCCATTTCGGTAGGGATTGAAGATCGCGATCGCCTCAATTGGCTCGATATCACCTATCTCGACGAAGATTTGCGTATCGGTCGGGGCAATCAAGGCAGCGTTTACGTATTATCGAAATCGTAAAAAATGCCGTAAAATTAAGAGCGATCTGAGAATAGAGTAATTCTTAGAGCTGTTATAGCAATGCGCTCTTGGCTATTTACAGCGAGGTGGTGCGTTCCGGCGGTTTGACTCCATGGTGACGGTGCTCTATGGATCTGCGCCGCGTCCGGGCGGTTCGCGAACTGCCCCTACCCAATGACTCAATCCGGTTGGATGGTTCATACACGAGCGCTTGCTGCTATATCTCCCCATCTCCCAAACCATGCCCCCGCAAATCATCATCGTCATGGGCGTCTCCGGATCGGGCAAATCTACCGTTGGCGAACGACTGGCGCGATCGCTCGGTTGGGACTTTCGCGATGCCGACACCTTTCATCCCCCCGCCAATATCGATAAAATGCGCCAAGGTGTTCCCCTCGACGATCGCGATCGCCTCCCCTGGCTGCACGCCCTACAGCGGGAAATCGATCGGCGGCTGCAAGCGGGATCGTCGGTAGTGTTGGCATGTTCGGCACTAAAACGGCGCTATCGGCAAATGCTCCGGTGCGATCGCCCCTCAGTCGCCTTAGTGTATCTCAAAGGCAGCTTCGACCTCATCGCCGCGCGCATCGACCGACGCGAACGCCATTTCATGGGCACCTCGCTGTTACGCAGTCAGTTTGCCACCCTGGAAGAACCGCAAGAGGCGATCGCGATCGATATTTCGGCTTCTCCCGAGGCGATCGTCCGCCAAATTTGTCAGCATTTGAGGGAAGGAAACCGGGGCAAGTTGGGTTGACTTTTGCTCTAAAACGTGATATGGCTTAGCGATAAGCCACTAAACCACTCCGACAGGTTGCGAGGTTTGCAGGCAAGCCATTATTTTTAAGACAAGGCGATCTGCAATTGACTTTCCAAAAAAACCGAGGTTATTCAACGGCATGAGCCGAGTCTGGCAACATCGAGAGCTTTCCACTAAACCTCTAGTTTCGCCGCTAGCACCCAGGGAACGGCGAGACACTTGCATTTCGTTTGGGTTTACTTAGGATAAGTCGCGTTGCAAATGGAAAGACTCGTTCGTTGGACGCCGAAAATCGCGGATTTGAAATAGAAGGCAGGGGAGGTGAAACTGGCTGAGTTGACCCCGAGATGCGAGGAAACTCAGACCGCCAGACACCCTTCATTGGGACGCAGAACAAGCTTGTGACCAACTCAATACTTTGTAATCGCTTGTAGAGGCGATCGCTTAACTGATTCGAAATTGCGAAACTTGCCTCACGCCAGCGATTCCAATCCTGCCGCGCAAACTTCAATCGGACAGTTTGTGTCGAGCCTGGACTATCCAAATACTCGGGAAATCCGGCGAAATTTTATGAATGCCAATCAAGTTGTCAGCATTGACGAACTATTCAATCGATTTTCGCGGGGAGAACGCAACTTTGAATCCGCCCATCTCCCTCATGTCAACTTAGAAGGAGTTGCCCTCAATCGAATTAATTTCCAACGCGCCCATCTCGCGGGCATCAAAGCCATTGGCATCGGCGCGATTGGGGCGAACTTCAGCCAAGCCAACCTCGTGCGAGCCAACCTGTCTTCCGCCCGCACCATTGAAGCCAACTTCAGTCACAGTCTTGCCCTTGGCGCGATCGCGATCGCTTCCGATTTTAGCGGAGCTTGCTTGAGCGGGGCAAACTTCAGCAAAGCCGATTTAACCCAAGCCGTTTTTGCCGGAGTCAGTGCCATTGGCACCGATTTTAGCGAAACCCGCCTGAGCGAAGCAGCCTTGAGTGGGGCGTGTTTGAGTCGAGCCAAACTCATCGGCGCAACCCTCACCCGTGCCAATCTGGTTCGGGCGCTGTTGAGCGAGGCTGATTTGAGTCGCGCTAATGCCAGCGAGGCGCGTTTGATTTGCGCTTACTTGGTCAGAAGTCAATTAGAAGGAGCCAACTTGGTGCAAGCGGATCTCGACGAAGCCAATTTGCGCGGCGCCAACCTCAGTGGAGCCAACCTCCACGGTGCCAATCTCAGCGGGGCGGATTTGCGCAAAGCCAATTTACGCGGAGCCGACCTCAGCGAGGCGAATCTCAGTGGCGCGGACTTGCTCGAAGCGGACTTGCGCGATGTCAATTTATCGGGCGCTAACCTTAGCGGGGCGGGATTGCTGCTGAGTACCTTAGCCGATGCGGATTTGCGCGGCGCCAACCTGCAACGGGCTAACTTGCTGGGCGCGCGATTGGGACGGGCTAACATGAGTCATACCTGCCTCGCCGCTGCGATTTTGCCGACCGGTAGAACGCATGGCTAGTGGTGCTAGTTACCATCGAGGGGGTAAGGGCAATTGTTCCTTAACTCCTCGGTGAAATTCTAGAAGCCAACACCAGTCACCTTGAAACAACCCCGTTGCTTTTGGTTGCCCGTCCTGGCGAGCTTGTCAACCCCTTTGCCTGCCAGATAAGCTGTTACCTTCCTCCACTGAGGTTTACCACACGGGACTAACCACTGCTCTATTTATTTTTAGGCGATATTTGTTTAAGTCCCCTTAACCTTTTCCCTTCAACCTTTAGCGTTTCTTATGCTCAATCGAGCGATCCGTATTGGCTCATCTGCGCTCCGGGAAGCGTGGTATGCTAGATTGACTCGTGACTGAAATCGAACTTAGTATTTATACTTATTTTTTCTAAAAGTTGTACCTTGTCAATAGGACGTTATTCGCCAGTCATCGCTCGGACGAGCCCTTCGGGTCGGTCGATTGATTAACGCTATTTTTCCCGGATCGAATCCGTTACCCGACCTAGCCTCCTTCCCGAGTGCCTGCGACCTTCATCGCCTATGGACGCATCCTTTAATATCACCCTACTCATAGTCCTAACCCTGACAGCAGGGATTGGCGCGCAAGTCCTGGCAGATTACCTCAAACTGCCCGCGATCGTGTTTTTACTGCTGTTTGGCATTTTGTTGGGACCCGACGGCTTAGGGGCGATCGATCCCCATCTGTTAGAGGATGGATTAGAAGTCATCGTCTCGCTCTTTGTCGCGCTCATTCTGTTTGAGGGAGGTCTGAATCTCGAATTGCGAGATTTGGGCAAAGTTTCGGGCAGTCTGAGGAATTTAGTCACCTTCGGTACCCTAATCACCCTGATTGGAGGCGGGATCGCGGCGCACTGGCTCAGCGAATTTCCTTGGGCGCTTGCCTTTCTCTACGGTGCCCTAGTCGTGGTTACCGGACCGACCGTGATTACGCCGCTGCTCAAGCACGTGCGGGTTAACCGTCAGGTGGCGGCGCTGCTAGAAGGGGAAGGCGTGTTAATCGATCCGGTGGGCGCGATTCTCGCCGTGTTAGTCCTCGACGTTATTTTAAACGGCGATGCCGATCCGATGCGCGTTGTTGCCGGTTTAGTCTTGCGCCTGACCATCGGTGCGGCGATTGGGAGCGCCGGAGGCTGGCTGATGGGCTGGTTTTTGAAGCGAGCCGAATTCCTCTCGGAAGATTTAAAGAATTTGGTCGTCCTGGCGGGACTGTGGGGACTGTTTGCCCTGTCGCAATCCATTCGCAGCGAGTCTGGATTGATGGCAACGGTCATCGCCGGAATTGTGCTGCGTGCCTTCTCGTTGCCCCAGGAACGGCTGTTGCGGCAATTTAAGGGTCAATTGACGATTTTAGCCGTTTCGGTGCTGTTCATCCTGCTGGCTGCCGATCTGTCCATTGCCGGTACGATCGCCTTGGGATGGGGTAGTGTCTTTACCGTGTTGGTGTTGATGTTCGTGGTGCGTCCGCTCAACGTATGGATTTGTACCTGGAACAGCGATCTCAACTGGCGGCAAAAACTGTTTCTCGGTTGGATCGCGCCGAGGGGGATCGTGTCGGCGTCGGTGGCGTCGTTATTCTCGATCTTGCTCACCGAACGGGGCATTAACGGGGGAGACTCGATTAAAGCCCTCGTGTTTTTAACGATTATCATGACCGTGGTTTTCCAGGGGTTAACCGCCGGATGGCTGGCGCAGTGGCTGCACATTACGGCGACGAAGACCACGGGTGCCTTAATTGTCGGGTCGAATCCCATCAGCCGCCTGATCGCTCGCTTGTTCCGAGAACGGGGCGAGTCGGTGGTGCTGATCGATACCGACCCCCAAGCGGTGCGGGAAGCGGAGCAGGAAGACTTTCGCGTGTTTCTCAGCAGTGCGTTAGATACGGGGGTGCTAGAAGAAGCCGGACTCGATTCGCTGGGAACGTTTTTGGCAATTACCAACAACGGCGAGGTGAACTTGGTGCTGGCGCATCGAGCAATTGAGGAATTCAAGCCGCCGCGCGCTCTGGCACTGTTTCCCGGAGATTCGCAGCCTAACAGCAACCAAACTAAGATCCATCAGGCACTCCTGCCTCACTTACCGCTCAAGAACTGGAATAAATACCTGAGCGAAGGAGAGGTGAAGTTGGGCGAGACGGTGTTGCGAGAGGCTGGATTTGCGTTTCAGGTGGCGCACTTGCAGGCGTTGATTCGAGCGGGAGAATTGCTGCCGTTGCTGCGAGAACGGGACGGACAGTTGTACGTGGAGTCTGCTAGCGATTCTTGGCAACCGCGCGATCGCATTTTGTACTTGTTGCACGCGCCCAAACCGAAGTTGCTCAAGCGGCTGTCGGGGGGGAATCATGCCAGTCACCTGCGACCGGAAAAACAGTCGAAAGTGGAAGAAATTCCGATGCCCGCTTCGTTTGTGGAAAGTTATTTAGAGGAAGTGGAAGCCGAACGCATTGCCAGCGATCGCAAAAATAGCGAAAACGGACGCTCTCGTTCGTCCAAAGATGCGCGATCGTTTGACAGAGGGCAAGGTCAATAACCCGCCCTCCTGGACAAG
>CAYQUF010000066.1:12182-23334 GCA_964420595.1 uncultured bacterium | reverse complement strand
CGGACCCAGACTGGCGGTGGTTGCAATTTCCCTGCTCTTTGCTGGCGGTTGCGTTAGGAAGCCGCTATTGTAATCTTTGATTCAATAGCGGTAGTTCACACGAACATCAATAAATCCGGTTTAAACAACATAATCTGTCCGAACGCCAACATCAACAATCCGCCTACTAATTTGAGGCGGCGTCCCTGTTGTTCCGTCATTCGCACCGACTTAAACGAATAAATAAAGTTAAACAAAATTGCAAACAACGGCACCACGTACAGCAGGGCGTATAATGCCGTCCAGCCAACATAACAAACGGCGACGTTCTCCGAGCAATACTTCACCAAACTGGTCATATAAACCACGGGCAAAATGGCAGTACAGCCCAACTCGATAATATTGACGAAAATTGCCAATACAATCGTCCCTCCGATCGCGGCGAATAAAACTTTGCGATCGCCCTTGGCATTCCGCAAACTCTGGACAATTTTTCCCGATCGCTTGGCAACGGCTTGCTGTTGTTGTTCCGACAGCGAGAAAGATACGGCACGCTTGAAGAAAAAGTAATCTTTAATATTAATCAACCCGACAATAGTGAGAATACCTCCCAAAATTGCCATGATAATGGTGCCATATTTTTCGATAAACACCGACCCCACCAGCACCATCATCATGATGAAAATGAAGTACATGACTGCTGAGGTAGCAATAAAGGTCGTCCCCACCAACGTCATGTCCGCGCGCCGTTTGGTATGGGTCAACAAAGACAGCAAAATAATTAATACCGTAAACGCGCAAGGATTGAACCCATCCGCCAACGCCAATACCGACACAAATAGCGGAAACGGCAAATCGCTGGCAAATTGCTTCACGATCGCGTCGGGAATTAGCGCAATCCACAGAAAAACACTAACAATAATCGACGCAATGAGTCCGCCAACCCAATAGCGTTTTAACTGCTCGCTTTCGAGGCGAGTTCGTACTAAAGGATAGCTAGCAATATACGCCGCCGGAATTAAAAAGATTGACCAAGGAATGCGAGGCGGGGCGCGATCGCCATTGGACTTTACTTCGGCGCGATCGCCTGGTAAATTCACCGTTCCCTCGACCTGCTGTTCGATCGCATTAACCATCTGATTGCGATAGCCGATATAGCCTTGGTGCATGGGAACGTATTCCAGCGGTCCGGCGGCGTCGCTATAACCGATAAACATGGTATCGCCGATTAACGTGCGCGGAACCGACCCAGAAGAAATCTCGTATTCGTCTCGAAATTCTTGCCACTTTTGCGACGATTCGTTCACCTCAAACGAATGCACGGTAATGTTGTCGTTGTGGCGATCGATGTATTCGAGAAATGGTTTTTCTTTGGCGCAATGGGGGCAAGTTTTGCTATAGAAAAAATAGATATCGAGGTCGTTCGTCTGGGCGATCGCGATCGCTGACGTTAACACGAAACCCAAGATAAATAAACATCCTGCAATGAGGCGCTTCCAGGATCGCATCTTCATCCGCCAACCTCCTAGAACAAGGCTCAAAATCGGATCGCTTCGATTGACTTGAGTTCGACCCGATTATCAGTTGATGACCATAAATCCATGGTAGCGCTTATCGCGATCGCCCGTCGGATTTATAGCATTTTCCAGATGACTGAGAGAATGAGGAAGGTTTGGAGACCACAAAACCCCCACATTTCCCCCTCTCCCCTGTTTCCTGACTGGCTTTACCACCGCTTCGAACTTTGCAAACCGCCAATCGCTGCGAGACTAATCGAAAGCAAAATCAAAATCCAGATGACGCCACCGGGAATAAACGTCAGGACGCGCAATCCCCGCAGCAGCCACACCAGCACCGTCAGTCCGACCACAATTCCGAAGGTATAGAGCAAGATAGGATTTCGAGACTTCGCCATCGCGATCGCGCCCTCCCGAGCAGAATACAACAAGATTCACCGTCCCGCCCCAGCATAGCGCGAGCAATCCCAACTGACGAGTGTCTTCCTCATCCTACTTTTGAGATGGCGATCGAACGGTCGAAGCCACCGACACTTTCTATCCGATTGTCTCGTTCGGCTGGTAATTCGTTTCTATCTCGACCCCTTACTGTTCCAGTTTCGTCAGCGTTTCGAGGGTCAAATCCGTCGGAGCCTTGCCATCAAACACCGTTCCGACAATTCGCCGTTCGTAGCGATCCATAATCGCTGCATAAGCATCTGTCGGTAACGGCGTATAGCCAACGGTGCGAGCCAGGAACGAAGTATTAGTGAGATAGTGCATCACGAAATCCTGCAATACCGGATTCTCATCGAGCCGCTCTTTATTCACGTAGATAAATAGCGGTCGCGTCAGGGGTTGATAGTCGCCGCTCCTGACGGTTTCGTCGGAAGGCTCGATAGCTCCCTGACCGTTATCAATCGCCAATGCTTTCAACGTTCCCTGACCTTCTTGATAGTAGGCAAATCCCAAAAAGCCCAATGCATCCGGGTCATTGCGAACCCCTCGAATAATGCGATAGTCGTCTACTTCATCGGTGTAGTCTTTCCGACTGGCGGCGGATTCTCCGACAACGGCTTCGGTAAAGTAATCGTAAGTCCCCGAATCCACATCCGGACCGTAGAGGTTTAAGGGGCGATCGGGCCAATCGGGACGTACCTGGTTCCAGCGGGTAATTTGACCTTCTGCTTCCGGTTCCCACATGGTTTTGAGTTCTTCCACCGTAATGCTGTCAGCCCAATCGTTGTCTTCGTGGACGATGACGGTGAGAGCGTCAAATGCGACGGGAAGTTCGATATATTCAACGTCATTTTCGGCACACATTTCCATCTCGTCGCGCAAAATTGGACGAGAAGCATCGTTAATATCGGTTTCCCCCGCACAGAATTTCCGAAAGCCGCCACCTGTCCCGGAAAACTCGACTGAAATCTCTGGAGCTTTATTTCCTCGCTCGAATTTTAATTCTGCAACGACTTCGTTACTGAGCGGATAAACGGTACTGGAGCCATCAATTTTTATGGATTGGGTTTGCTGCGTCGGTTCGACGGCTTGTTCCTCGGGCGCTGGAGAGGAGCAGCCGAGCAGAATAAAACTGAGTCCTAGTGCGGAGATGAAACCTCGATCTACTGCTGCATTCATAGTATGCCACCCACTTGCCAAAAGATAGTCTACTTTTATCATTTCAAATCAAGTGACGTTGTCAATCAGTCGGTAGTTTTTTTATACAGAATTTAATGTTAAGTAGAGTTTAATTTAAGTTTATTGTGAGGATAGATTGCGACAAGCCAAGGGATTGAGAGTGTCCGAACGACACGGCGATCGCGCTTTGAGCCAATCTTGGATTTAGAAGAAATTAACGTTTATTTAAGAACCGATTTTTAAGCCCTGGAAAGTTTTTTAAATTCACCTCTCGCGAGCGATCGCCTGGTTTTGATTGAGTTTACAATCCCTCAAATACGACTAAAATCTCGGCAACAACGGCATCCGCATCGGCTCGACATTCGGATGCGGCGAACCGGATACAGGGAAATCCTTGACGCAAAAACGCGCGATCGCGTCGGTAATCGTTCAACCTGTGTTTGTCGTGCTGTTTTCCATCTAATTCGACAATTAGAGTTTTACCGCGATACAGCACTAAGAAATCGACCTCTAACACGACGCGATTGTCGCCAAATGAAGTTCGACCGCGTGCGTTTGGAAAGAACGTAATTCCGGCGCGATCGAGTGCTTGGGCGATCGCCTTTTCGATGGGAGATCTAAAAAACAGTCCTTTCCACTCAATTTTGGCATTCCGTCCTCGATCGTTCTCTGGCTGCGATCGCGAATTTTGTCCCAGTAATTCCTCTCCCAGCGACGGAACTAAGCTGAAACGCCTTTTCTGAAACGCTTCAAACGCCGCCCAATCTTTTCCCGTAGCTTTGGTGGCGTCAACGCGCCAGTAGTGGTGTTTCCCCGCACCGCCAGGTTGTCCCGCATACACGATTTTTAGCCCATTTTCGAGCCGAACCGGTTTATCGGGATCTCGATATTTGCGATAGAAGTGAGTGCGAATTTTTTTGCGGGGGAGATGCGGAAACAGAATTAGCAGCAGGTCGAGCAGTTGTCCGGTCGGTAACTCGATCGCACCGGGTTCGACGGGTTGGATTGCGGTCACGGAAGGGTTATCTAGTACTGTCGTGCTAACTAGGGTACAACAGCGGTAGCAATGCGGACAACTTAACACAATTCGGTCAAAAACTCTCTTGAATAATCATCAAAGCTTTATTGTCTATAAAATTTGGCTGTAAACATTTTAATCAAATCAAAGGGGGTTAATGCCGACCCTACGACTACGACGGCTAATTCAACGTGGTTAGGCTATGCTTTTTGTTGGAAGAAGCAAACATACTTATTTGATATCAAATATTGCGATAGGTTTCACGTCCCAGTACCAATAAAAAAATCGCCCAAGTTAATTGGGCGAATTGAAATATGAGTTGTCAAAAACCGTCCTATTGCGCCGTCACCAACTCCGCCGGAAGCCGCTTGAACGACAGCCGTTCGTTTTCGAGATCCACGAACACCGTATCGCCATCGTTGAAATCGCCCCGTAGCAAGCCTTTGGCGATTTGCGTTTCCACCTCCCGCTGGATGGCTCGCTTCATCGGACGCGCGCCGTAGACCGGGTCGTACCCCAGCTCCACCAAGAAATCGAGCGCCGTATCCGACATCTTCAGCGCCATCTTGCGATCGCTCAAACGCTCTTCCAATCGCTGCAATTGCAACTTGACCACATCGCGCAACTGTTCGCGCAGCAAAGCGTGGAAAATAATAATCTCGTCGATGCGGTTGAGAAACTCCGGTCGGAAATTGGCACGCATCGCATCCATCACCCGCGCGCGCATTTCGTCGTACCGCTCGTCATCCCCAGAAATATCGAGAATGTGCTGCGAGCCGATATTGCTGGTCATGATAATCACGGCATTCTTGAAATCCACCGTATGACCTTGCGCGTCGGTCACGCGACCGTCATCGAGAATTTGCAGCATGATATTGAACACATCCGGGTGCGCCTTCTCGATTTCGTCGAACAGGATCACCGAGTACGGACGGCGGCGAATGGCTTCGGTAAGCTGACCGCCTTCTTCGTAACCGACATATCCCGGCGGCGAGCCGACCATGCGGGACACGGCGTGTTTCTCCATGTACTCGGACATATCGACGCGCACCATCGCCTCTTCGGTGTCGAACAAGTACGCCGCCAGTGCTTTGGCTAATTCCGTCTTACCGACGCCAGTGGGACCGAGGAAAATAAAGCTAGCTACGGGTCGATTCGGGTCGGCGAGTCCCGCGCGCGATCGCTGAATGGCATCGGCGACCGCAATCACGGCTTCGTCTTGACCGACCACTCGCTTGTGCAACTCTTGCTCTAAGTGCAACAGTTTCTCTTTCTCCGATTCCACCAACTTGCTGATCGGAATTCCCGTCCACTTGGAGATAATTTCAGCGATGTCGGCTTCGGTGACTTCCTCCCGTAACAGGGAGGAACCGCCTTTTTGGGTGTGCGCCAATTGCGCCTCGATTCCGTCGAGTTCCTTTTGCAAATCGGTCAATTTGCCGTATTTCAATTCGGCGGCGCGATTGAGGTCGTATTTGCGCTCGGCGTCTTGAATTTCGACGTTAACGCGATCGATTTCTTCTTTGAGAGTTTTGCGCTGGTCGAGGATCTCTTTTTCACCCTGCCATTGCGCGTTGAGGGCGGATTGTTCTTCTTTTAAGTTTGCCAGCTCTCGCTCCAACCCGTCTAACCGTTCTTTCGACGCCTTATCGCTTTCTTTCTCCAGCGACAGCCGCTCCATCTCCAATTGCACGATCTTGCGATCGATTTCGTCGAGTTCTTCGGGTTTGGAGGTACTCTCCATTTTCAGCTTCGCCGCCGCTTCGTCTACCAGGTCGATGGCTTTGTCCGGTAAAAAGCGATCGCTAATGTAGCGAGTAGACAAACTCGCCGCCGCCACTAACGCACTGTCGGCAATTTTGACGTTGTGGTGGGTTTCGTAGCGATCCTTGAGTCCGCGCAGGATCGACACGGTATCGGTGACGGTGGGTTGGTCGATGTAAACCTGTTGGAATCGCCGTTCCAGTGCCGCGTCTTTCTCGATATACTTGCGATATTCGTCCAGGGTGGTCGCCCCGATGCAGCGCAGTTCGCCGCGAGCCAGCATCGGTTTGAGTAGGTTTCCGGCGTCCATTGCCCCTTGGGTGGCGCCCGCACCGACGACGGTGTGGATCTCGTCCACGAACATGACGATTTGTCCTTCCGACTCGGTGACTTCTTTGAGTACCGCTTTGAGGCGTTCTTCAAATTCGCCGCGATATTTGGCACCGGCGATCAGCGATCCCATGTCCAGAGCGATCAGGCGTCGGTTTTGCAGGGATTCGGGAACGTCTCCTTTAACAATACGCTGCGCTAACCCTTCGGCGATCGCAGTTTTACCGACTCCCGGTTCGCCAATTAATACCGGGTTGTTCTTGGTGCGGCGGGAGAGAATTTGAATCGTGCGGCGAATCTCGTCATCCCGTCCGATTACCGGATCCAGTTTCCCGGTGCGTGCGGCTTCGGTGAGGTCGCGGCTGTATTTTTCCAAGGCGTCGTATTTGCCTTCGGGATTTTGATCGCTGACTTTTTGGTTTCCTCTCACGTTGGAGACGATCTCTTTGAGTTTGGACTCGTTCAGTTGAAATTCGCGATACAGCGACTTCCCGAACCGCTCGTCTTTGGCGTACGCCAGCAACAGGTGTTCGATGGAGATATAGTCGTCGCCGTAGTCTTTGCGGTAGCTATCGGCGCGATCGAGCAAGGTGTCGAGACTTTTGCCCAGATACACCGAGCCACTGCTACCACTAATTTTAGGCTGTTGGTTGATAAATTGGAGGGTGCGATCGCGCAGTTTGTCCAACGGAATTCCCGCGCGTTTGAAGATGCTGGCGGCTAATCCCTCTTGTTCGAGCAACGATTGCATTAAGTGTTCGCTCTCGAGTTGCTGCTGCTTCGCTTGTTTGGCAACATCCGGGGTGCGGGCGATCGCTTCCCAGGCTTTCTCTGTAAATTGGTTCGGATTAGTAGGTTGCATAAATGACCTCTCGCCTCCTTTATGTATAAAGAATTTGTCTAACTACGGTCATTGTAGGCAACCCGCCGATCTGCCTGAGATCGGTGTCTACGTCTTTTGATATCGGTATAGCCGTCCCTCGATTAAAATGTAGTGCCCTCTGGGGTAGGGTTTTCCGAGTCGGCGATTTCGGTCGATCGCGATCGCGTTGACTCTATATACAATCGGGCGATCCCCGCTCTGGACGATTTGTCGTCAATATCGTCTCTTCTAGAGTGCAACAATGGAAACGGAGACACGACGTTACCACGGTTTGGGATCTCCCGAGCGATCGTTATCCCACTCCGCCGCTTCAGCCTCCCACTGCACCGCCTGCAAGTCCCACGCATCCAGAGGCGGTGCCTTATCGAGATGTCGCTGCCAAATCCACTGGGTTGCCAGAATTCGCAGTGTTGGCTTCCCCCAGCGATACAGCACGATTAAGACGGCAAAAATCAAGCAAATCAGGCGCAATGCCTCGATCTGACTCAGTTCGCTCGTACTCGCCCACAGTAGCGTGTCGGGTCGCACCACGATATCCCAACTGTTGAACCGCAAAAACCGTCCCACATAAATTCCGATCGCGCAGAGGGCGTGAAGGGCAAATTCCAGGGTACGGCGATGTTGGACAGTCCACCCTTGCTGTTTTAAATATCGTTCCAAATTCAGCAAGCTCAGACCGTAAGCGGTCAATCCCAAGGCGATCGAAATTGCGTATTTGGGAATCAGAATAATACCGGAGATCCAAACTTTATCCGCATCGGCAGCTTGCAACAGGCGAGCCACGTCACCGATATCGTTCAGGACATATGGAGCGTTGGGTAAAAAAGTAATAAATGTCGCGAATCCCAACCACCAAACGAGACGTCCAATGCGAGGCGATCGCTCGGTTTGAAATAATTCAAAACTCAGCCATAGCGGGATAAAAGCTAATATTAAGTTCCAAGTGAATCCGCCCAAATCGTCGGAGAGTAGTTCCCAGGCAAAATCAATCGACAGCATCTGCGGTACGGGCGCAATCCGCCTCGCTCTAAGGGATAAGGGTCATGGCAGGATAGAAATTGACAGTCATTTAGCGGCGCTTGTCGAAGCTGACGGAGGCTTGAGACCTTTGCGTCATGCCAACCGAATCGACATCGGGCAGATTGGCTAATGACTCAAATAGCGCTGCCATGCTGTCGCGATTTCCACTATTTTGTACCGACCCATTTGTCAGTTCTAGCAGGCGAAATGCCGTCTCTAATTTTACTTTTTCTGGTACGTCTTTACCTTCCATCACCCGAGCGATAATGCTGATGGCTTTAGTTGCCAAACACGGCATTTGAACCCGCGCGCTTTGTGCCGAATATTGTAAGGTGTAGTTGAGCGCTTCGATAAATTGCGGTTCCCGTTGCCAGCGGGCGATCGTAAATTCGTTAACGCCGAGTTCGGCAGCGATCGCTTTTCGGCTGATTCCAGTGGCGATCATAAACACCGCTCTTTGCTGAATGGCAGGTAATTCGGTATCGCAAAACTCGTCGTTTGCCGTTGTGTTGAATTTTGCCGGAACGTTTGAAGCAAGCATTTCTCTCTCCTATTTCTCTATAGATTCGGCGATCTCAGCACTTCGAAACCGCCCCCTCGACTACTTTTATTGTTCCATTTCTCCCGGTTTAATGTCATCGCCGTAACCACGGAACTCCAATCCCTGCATACCGATAGATTCTACGGAGAGAAGTCCCGATGATATCCGTAGAGATGCCATTCTCTGCCCAGAACTTTACCGAACCTTGACACTGTAGCGTTTCCCCGTCTGGAGAAATACTGAGCGTCTGGGAACTCGACCGTCCTAAATTTCGTCTTTAAATAGTTTTGCTTTGCCAGCCTGTCAGGGGATCCAGCCCAATTGGGTCAGTGCGCTAAGCAATCCCCCCGCAAACTCGGTAAATTTCCAAAATTTCAACAATCTTCACAACAATCTCGATGGCTCGCCGACCGAGGTGGATTCAAGACCGACTCGCGGAGAATGGCGGTGCTATTTGCCCCAAACCAACGACGCCAGCACGGGATTTTGCCGGAAATTCACCGTCTGGGCGATCGCTTAAAACACCTGAAATGCTTACCATACAAGGATTGTAGGGCAATTGAAGATAAGGGGCGATCGCCCCATTTTTTTAATATCGTTCTACTTTTTACTAAAACAAGTACATAAATACAACTTAACTGTATTTTGAAGCTTTAAGACAACATTAAGTCAATCTAGATTTAAAAATTTTGGTTTATAACTGGCGATAGTCCGTCTCAGATTGCGATCGCATTCAAACGCCCCTTTATTTTCACGGGCAAGTTTGACAATAATGCGATTGGTGAGTCGGACGGACTCATGGCTGCAGCGGTCACACAGACCAAGCATTCTTTCAGAGATTCGAGTTTTAAGACGCAACGACAAAAGGAGACCCAAGCGTGAAACTGTCAGTTTACGGCAAAGGCGGAATCGGAAAATCCACCACGAGTTGCAACATCTCCGTCGCCCTCGCCCGCAGAGGCAAAAAAGTGTTGCAAATCGGTTGCGACCCGAAGCACGACAGCACCTTTACCCTCACCGGGTTCTTAATCCCCACCATTATCGACACCCTACAAGAAAAAGACTTTCACTACGAAGACATCTGGCCCGAAGATGTCATCTATAAAGGCTATGGCGGCGTCGATTGCGTCGAAGCAGGCGGTCCCCCCGCCGGAGCCGGTTGTGGCGGTTACGTCGTCGGCGAAACCGTGAAACTGCTCAAAGAGTTAAACGCCTTCGACGAATACGACGTCATCCTGTTCGACGTCCTCGGCGACGTAGTTTGCGGTGGATTTGCCGCTCCCCTCAACTACTCCGACTACTGCACCATTGTCACCGACAACGGATTCGACGCCCTATTTGCCGCCAACCGAATTGCCGCCTCCGTCCGAGAAAAAGCCCGGACTCACCCCCTGCGTCTGGCAGGATTAATCGGCAACCGCACCTCCAAGCGGGATCTAATCGACAAATACATCGAAGCCGTCCCCATGCCCGTCCTCGAAATTCTGCCCCTTATCGAAGACATCCGCGTCTCGCGGGTCAAAGGCAAAACCATCTTCGAGCTTGCCGAGAAAGATCCCAGTCTCGCCCCAGTGTGCGATTACTACCTCAACATCGCCGACCAACTGCTCGCCCAACCCGAAGCCGTCGTCCCCCAAGACGCCCAAGACCGCGACTTGTTCTCCTTGCTGTCCGACTTCTACCTCAACCCCTCCAAACCGGTTGAAACCGTGGACGAAGAAGAAGAAGTCATGATGGTTTAGTCAAGCTGTTAACGCTTGTCATGAAGAAGAGACGGGCGGCGAATTGGCTAGTATGATTCAGGCAGTACGAGCAAGCACTCTGCTAAACCTGAATTGTACTGACCTAGCAGCTACCACCGGGGACACAACCTATGACTTTCTTTGAAAAATTCACCACCGAGCTAAAAGACAAGTGGTTGCACTACTACAAAGTCAATCGCTCCTGGTTAAACCTTCACCTTCAAGTGACCTCAGTCCCAACCCCCGACGGCGGACGTCGTCCCCCCTCTTACTTCATCCTGGGCGTGACCAACGCCCTCGAACCGAAGCTAGCGCAACTGATGCTTCCCTTTTCCCAGTTAAATCCAGACGCCGAAAGCTTGATTCAAGTGTTAGGACTGGATTTCGACCCCGAAATCGCCCTGGGTTTGCGCGAACCCGGCGAAGCCCCGCCCGCTGAAGTTCCGCCCGCCATGGCTGAAGAAGGCGGCGAAGTCGAATCCGAGCTTGCCGAAGCGGCTCCCACCGAAACCATTGCTGCGGCTGGTTTGGAAGTCGATGAGGAAGCAGGAGAAGAAGACTTTGGCGACCTCGACGAAGAGGACGAAGACATCGAGGCTTTCGATGAAGACCTCTCGGATGAGAGCGACGAAGAAGCTTTCGGTGGGTTAGAAGAGGATACCGATTTAGAGGATGACACCGACCTCGGCGACCTCGACGAAGAGGACGAAGACATCGAGGCTTTCGATGAAGACCTCTCGG
>CAYQUF010000066.1:0-12082 GCA_964420595.1 uncultured bacterium | reverse complement strand
ATGAGAGCGACGAAGAAGCCTTCGGTGGGTTAGAAGATGAGTCGGACGATACTGACCTTGGCGACCTGGAAGGGGAAGACGAGGCTGGCGCGTTTGGCGAAGACCTCTCGGCAGGATTCGGCGACGAAGAATCGGAAGACTTGGAAGATACCGACCTCGGTGCTTTCGGCGAAGAGGAGTCGGACGAGTTAGAAGAGGTTGGCTTTGGCGAAGGCGAAGAAGATCCCTTCTCCTCCGAAAGCGGGGACGTCTGGGGCGAGGAAGAAGCAGAAGAAGACTCGTTAGAGCAGTTAGACGAAAGCGACGAAACGTCTGAAGAAGACGACGACGAAGAAGAAATCGACGATTTACTGTCGGATTTGCAATAGCTGCAAATCGTCAGATCCCAATCGACCAATAGAGGAGTTCATTCATGAGTGTCGCTCAACCCGAAGCCCTCAACTTTGAATGCGAAACGGGCAACTACCATACGTTTTGTCCGATTAGCTGTGTCGCGTGGCTGTATCAAAAAATTGAAGATAGCTTTTTCTTGGTGATTGGCACCAAGACCTGCGGCTACTTCTTGCAAAACGCGATGGGCGTGATGATTTTTGCCGAACCCCGCTATGCGATGGCGGAGTTGGAAGAAGGCGATATCTCTGCCAAGTTAAACGATTACGAAGAATTAAAGCGCCTGTGCTTGCAAATTAAGCGCGATCGCAATCCTAGTGTAATTGTCTGGATCGGGACTTGCACCACGGAAATCATCAAAATGGATCTCGAAGGTTTAGCCCCGAAACTGGAGGCGGAAATCGGGATTCCCATCGTTACAGCCCGCGCCAATGGCTTAGATTACGCATTTACCCAAGGCGAGGATACGGTGTTGGCGGCGATGGCGCACAAGTGTCCCACTGAAGAAGTGGAGGAAGAAAAGGAAGAACGCAACGCCATTTCCAAACTCCTCAACTTCGGTCGTCAAAACGAGTCGGAATCTGCCGAGGACTCCGAGTATGCCGACCATCCGCCGTTTGTGCTGTTTGGCTCGATGCCAGATCCGGTGGTCACCCAACTGACGCTGGAGCTGAAAAAGCAGGGCATCAAGGTGTCGGGTTGGTTGCCATCGAAGCGGTATACCGAACTCCCCGTACTCAAAGAAGGGGATTACGTGTCTGGCGTGAATCCGTTTCTCAGCCGGACGGCGACTACGCTGATGCGGCGGCGCAAGTGCAAGCTGATTGGCGCGCCATTCCCGATTGGTCCGGATGGGACGCGAGCTTGGATCGAGAAAATTTGCTCGGTGTTCGGCATTGAACCGCAAGGTCTCGAAGAACGGGAGGCTCAAATCTGGGCGAGTATGGAGGAATACCTGAAGCTGATTCGCGGCAAGTCGGTATTCTTTATGGGCGATAATTTGCTCGAAATCTCTTTGGCTCGTTTCTTGATTCGCTGCGGGATGAGCTGTCCGGAAATTGGCATTCCTTATATGGACAAACGCTACCAAGGTGCCGAATTGGCATTGTTGGAGCAAACCTGTAAGGATATGGGCGTGCCGCTGCCTAAGATTATTGAGAAGCCGGATAATTTCAACCAACTCAAGCGCATCGAACAAACTCATCCCGATTTGGTGATTACGGGAATGGCTCATGCCAATCCGCTCGAAGCACGGGGGATCGATACGAAGTGGTCGGTTGAGTTTACGTTCGCGCAAATTCACGGATTTACAAACGCTCGCGATATCTTGGAGTTAGTAACTCGTCCGATGCGTCGCAATACGTCGCTCAAGGATTTGGGTTGGGATAAGTTAGTCCAGGAAGAAGCGGCTCAAGTTTAACTGCTTTCCTCGAACCTCTAGATTTTGTTTTGCCTCCCTCGACATTTGAGGGGGGTTTCTTATTTAGAGCAATTCTTAGAGCGGTGCGGTACACCTCGGTGGAGGAAGGCAACGGGCAGCAGCTCATCTGGTAACAGGGGAGTGTCCTTCATGAGTCCAGGAAATGCTCTATCCCTCTTCTGTCACTTTCCGTAACCTAGACGCTGCAAGGCTTATGAGCACTAGCTTCTTGAATTGGACTAACCCGAAAGATTTCATATTAGAAAACAAGAGCACGATCGCGCAATTAGAAAAGGTTTCAGAAAATTCGCCTCGCAGACTGACAGAAGAGGGATAACGCTGACGTCAACGGAGCCGGGAACGTCGGCAAAGAGTAGTCGGAATGCAATTGCTTTGCGGGTAGAGGCGTTTTGACTTCGCCTAAGCGGCTACCTCCGTCGCGTGACTGGCGGGAAGTAGTCAAGACCCGGTAGATGAGGATTTAAGTTAAGCAGGTATTATCAAAGATAAATAAAATTTATATTGTTGAGGTGTTTATATTTTTGTGGATTATAACTAGACTAAAGGAGAACACAGTTATCATTTCAGTAATCTAGCTATTTCCCCTATGAAAACTCCTCAAACGCCCCCCCTTCCTTGGTACCGCTGGCTCAATAGCCACCATGTCGTGCGGTTGTTAGAAATGGTTCAGGATCTGATTGTCATCGCCCTGTGTGTTGGACTGTTTGGCTTTATGGTTTTGAAACTGCGGGAGATGGTGGTTTCGTTGTTGCCCCCCCTGCACTTTCAAATTGTTACTTCTGATATTCTCTTTCTCCTCATCTTAGTCGAACTCTTTCGCTTGCTAATTATCTACTTGCAAGAACACCGTGTCTCCATCGGTGTTGCTGTAGAAGTTTCGATTGTATCTGTGCTTAGGGAAATCATTGTACGCGGTGTCCTAGAAACGCCTTGGACACAGATTTTGGTGGCGTGTATATTTCTTTTAGTATTAGGAGCGTTGCTGATCGTCAGAGTTTGGTTGCCGCCTACGTTTGATGGCGTCGATCCCGAGCAATTTGTCTCCGAGCGGCACCGTTCGCGACTCCATCCCAAAGCAAAAGAGAATCATACTTTGATTTCAGAACGGGACTTAAACAAAAATCACCAAAAAATGAACTCCCAACGGGCTTTGTGAGCGGTAAAGATGTCTGGATTTCGGAGAGCGCCTTCTGAAACGCTTCCAAGGCTTCAGTGCATGGGGGCGTTGCTGTGGATTTTCTGCGCAATCGCGCCCCCAGTTGGGTCTATACTACCGGAGTGTCTCCCGCAGATACGGCGGCGGCTCTGGCTGCGATCGCAATCGTGCGCCGGGAACCCCAAAGACGCGATCGCCTGTGGGACAATGTGGCAAACTTGAGGCGATCGCTGCAACCGGTTCTCTCGGACGCCGATGCGAAATTGCTCCCGTCGGACTCTCCCATCGTTTGCGTGCAGCTCGACAGTGCGGCTCGCGCGTTGGAGGTGGGACGGCGGTTGCAAGAGGCTGGCATTTTTGCCGCCACGGTTCGACCGCCTACGGTTCCCACCAGTGGGATTCGCCTGACGGTAATGGCGACTCACGAGAGCGAGCATATTCGACAATTGGTTGAGGGATTGCAGGATGCGCTGATTTTGGAATAAGCATTCTACCAAAGGGGGCGTTCCGGCGATTTCCACCCTTTCGAGGCACCAAAATCAATCTCCGTCGCCGTGCATCTTACCACTATGTCAGAATAAGATAAATACAACCCCACAACGAAGGTCAAGCGAGGTTGTCCATGAGCGCACCGACCACAATTCCCCTCGACCAAATTAAAATTACCTGGCCAAAGCTCCCCGACGACTTTGTTTTACCTGACGACCCCGTGGAAAATTCCGAACATCCGTTATTAGCTAACGCACTGCGTCAAGCCCTTCCGCCAGAGTTACTGCAAAATGCGCTAATTACGACAAATTTTGCCCTGTGCGCCGGAATTCGCCATCGCATTATTTGCAAAGCCCCCGATTGGATGGTCGTGCGTCCCCTCGAACCTTGGACGGCACCCTATCCCCGACGCAGCTATACTCCCCACACCGAAGGTCCGATTCCGTTAGTCGTGATGGAATTCCTCTCGGAAACCTACGGCGAAGAATATTCGATGGAATTCCAACAGCACGTCGGCAAATGGTACTTTTACGAACAGGTAATTAAGGTCCCAATTTACGTCATTTTTCGACCGCAGGAAGCCCACCTAGAAGTGTATTCCTTAGACAACAATCGATACGAACTTCAAACTCCGAACGCGGACAATCGCTATTGGATTGAGGGGTTAGAGTTATTTTTAGGAATCTGGCAGGGAACGCGAGAGGATCGCACTGGATATTGGTTGCGTTGGTGGAATGCCGAAGGGGAAATGCTGTTGTGGCCTGAAGAACGCGCCGATACCGAACGCCAACGTGCCGAACGGCTAGCAGAACGTTTGCGACAGATGGGGGTCGATCCCGAAGGTTAGATAACCAGCCAATGAACAGAACTTGGTGTCTTCCAGGTGCCAAAATTGATTTTTGCTGCAATACACCCTACCAAACTAATTCTTTCCCTTCGCCCGATCGCTCAATTTCGCTAGCAAATCCGTCCAACTCACCCCCGCCAAACTCGGCAGCACTACGTGAGCCATTCCGACCCGCTGTTTCGGACCCAAGCCGACGGTTCGCATCCCGCCAGCCAACGCCGCTTCGATCCCCGCCGCCGCATCCTCGACCACTACGCATTCCCCTGGAGGAACCCGTAACTGGTTTGCTGCGTGTAAAAATAGATCGGGGGCGGGTTTGGCTCGTTCGACGCTGTACCCGTCGGCGATCGCGTTGACCCAGTCAGCAATTCCCAGTTTGTCGATGACCGCACGGGCATTCTTACTCGCCGATCCGATCGCCACTTTCACCCCCGCCTGACGCAATTCCATCAACAGGGGCAATACGCCGGGAAGCAAGTCCGCTGGCGAAATCGCTTCAATGGACTCGACGTAATAGCGATTCTTGCGATCCATCATCCCTTGCAAATCCGCCTCCGAATACTGGCGATCGCCGATAATGCGCAAGAGGGATTCCCGTCGCGACCGTCCCCGCAATGCCTCATTCGCCGCGCGATCGAAGGGCAACCCTTCCTCGTCTGCCAGTCGCTGCCAGGCGCGATAGTGATATTCTGCCGTATCGGTCAGCACCCCGTCGAGATCGAAGATGACGCCGCGAAGGGTCATGGTGGGGAGCGGTGGGGGTTCCACGGGTGCGGGAGGCGGTTCCGGTTGCGCGATTGGCTGTAACGGCGGCGTCTCGGGACTGGGTTGCAAGTCGAAGGCGTACCACTGACCCCGCCAGTGTAGCTTGAAACTCAACCGCGTCCAACCGGGGGGGAGATGGGGGGTCGCCGTGGGTTTGCCCTCTGCAAAGCGAATCCCGCCAAATCCGAAGATAACTGCTTGCCACACGGCACCCGCTGACGCTCCGTGAATCCCTTCGTCGGCGTTGTTGCGGGTATTTTCTAAATCTACTAAGGCGGCGTGGGTGAAATGGTCGTAGGCGGTTTTGGTTTTGCCTAGGTCGGCGGCGAGAATGGCGTGGATGGCAGGACCCAACGACGATCCGTAGGTGATATCGGTGCGGGGAACGTAGTAATCCCAGTTGACTTGTAAAACCTCACGGGTGTAAGGCGATTCCCCAAATTGCCGCATCAGGTACAGCAACATCAGCACGTCTGGCTGTTTGAGCACCTGACGCTTGTTTGCTCCTTCGATGCCTAAGATGACTTGCATCGATCGCGATCGCGGTTCGTATTCGCTCAAATCGATATCTTCGAGCTGGCAAAACCCTTCGGCTTGCTCGATAAACCCGGTGTCTTCGTTGTGCGGAATCCACAAATTTGCCGCAATATCCCGCCAGCGCGATCGCCGTTCTGGGGTCAATCCCAACCGCTGTTCCAATTGCTGCCACTGCTGGGGAAATGCCTGTTGCAGCCAGTCGCACGCCGCCACCGCTTTTTCTAAGTTCCACTGCGCCAACCGGTTGGTCAGGGCGTTGTTATTGACGCGATCGTGATATTCGTCGGCGCCGATGACTTCGCGAATTTCATAGCGTTCCAGGGCGCTATCCCACTCCACTCGGCTCATCCAAAACAGCGCCGAATCCAGGATTAACTCTGCCCCGCAATCGCGCATCCAGTCGTCGTCGCCGGTTGCCTGCCAATACTGCCAACTGGCGTAAGCCACATCCGCACTGATATGCACTTCGAGATCGCGACACCAAATCCTTACCTCATTGCCGTAAGGGTCGGTCGGGAGCGCCCAGCGAGGAGTGACTTCATCGCCACTATCGGCACTTTCCCAGGCGAACATCGCTCCTTTGTAGCCGTAATACCGCGCTTTGCGACGGGCTCCTTCTAAGGTGCGGTGGCGGTAAGTGAGTAAATTGCGGGCAATTTCGGGTTGGGTAAAGGTGAAGAATGGCAAAATGAAAATTTCGGTGTCCCAAAACACGTGACCGCGATAGCCGAAGCCGGAGAGGGTTTTGGCGGGAATGCTGACGCGATCGTCGTTGCGGGGGGCGCTGGCGAGCAGTTGAAATAGGTTGTAACGCACCGCCAGTTGGGCTTTGGGATCCCCTTCAATTTCGATGTCGCTGGCTTGCCAAACCTCGTCCCAGGCTTGCTTGTGGTCGCGCCGCAGTTGGGCGTAAGGGGGGATGGCGTCGAGGTGGGATCGGACGAATTCCACCGGATCGTCGGTATCGCGGCAGGTGGCGACGGTGACCCATTTTTCTGCCAATACAGTTTTTCCCCGCGTGGCGGTGAAGGTGGCGCTAATGGTGGGATAGCCGGGAACCCGACTGACTTGAAACGGTGCTTCGGTTCCCCACAGGGCGAGTTTGGAGGCGATGCCCAGTTCGATTTTGGAGCTGCGGGTGCGTCCGTGCAGCCACATCCGCGCTTCGGTGCCGTTTTCGGCGGTCTGTCCCTGTTCGAGCAGTTCCCAGTGGTTGTACCCCTGGTTTTCGGCGTACCCGTTGAGGCTGGCTTGAATTTCGATCGCCCCGTCGAAGTCTACTGGGGTGACCAAGCAACGCAGGACTAACACGTGGGGATCGGCGAGGCTGGCAAATCGCTCGAAGTGCAGATCGAGGGTGCGACCCCCCGGACTGCGCCACCGCACGGAACGGCTGAGGATGCCCCAACGCAAGTTTAACCGCCGTTCGTAATGGACGATCTCGCCGCGATCGAGTCGAAAGCGTTCGGCGGGGGCATCGGGAGCTTCGCGATCGAGTAAAATTACGGTCAGCGGCAGCCAGTCGGGACAGTTGACCAATTCGGTGTACATTACCGGAATCGGATCGTAAACCCCGTGAATTAGCGTGGCGGAGATATCGCCCCGATAGCCTTCTTCAAAGCTGCCGCGCGTGCCTAAGTAGCCGTTTCCGATGGTAAAAACGGTTTCGCGGACGTTGAGTTGGGTTGGGTCGAATTGGGGTTCGATTAAGATCCAATCGGTGTAGATTAAATCGTTCCAGTCTTGAGCGGCATCGATGGGTTTCACGGCTGAAATCCTCACCCCTAACGGTTGAAGTGTTGTTGGAGAATGCGATCGGCTCGCGGTTTGTAGAGTAGGTGAAACAGGGCGTTGAGATACGATTGTAAGGCTTCGCGACGGTTGCGGGAAACGTATTTCCAGAAACCGTAAATTTTGGCAAACACCAGCACCTGTTTGGCGTGAGCTTGCCAGTTGTAGTAGGTTTCGATTCGTTGAATGGCGCGATCGGAAATGTCGTTCCAGGTTTGGGGGTCGCTTTGGCAGCGATCGAGGAATTCGATCAGTTTGGCGACGGTTCGCTCTAAGTCGGTCGGGTTGATCAGGAAGCCGTTATCGCCATCGTGAATCATTTCGGAAGCACCGCCGAATTCCGTGGCGAAGGTGGGCAGTCCGGATCGCATGGCTTCTAAGAGACTGCGTCCGAAGGCTTCAAACCGGGCAAAATTAATTAAAATTCCTTGGCGATCGGCGATGATTCGATAGATTTCGCCCATGTCGCTGATGGAAAATCGGTGTCCGATCCAGCGAATTTGCGGGTGGAGTTGGTGGCGATTGATTAAGGTATTGATGTTTTCAATTTCGCCAATTTCTTCGGGGTTGCTGCTGTCGTCGGCGTGGAATTTATTGGTGACTAAAATTAGGTTGCACCGTTCTCGCAATTGGGGACTTTGACCGAAACATTCGACCAATCCGGCGAAGTTGTTGGTCAGGTTCATCGACCCGACGGCGAGCAAGGGGCGTTTGTCGGGATGGTCGAGGCGACCGAGGATGTTGTCTTCTTCGGCGTCGAAGAGAAGGTGTTTGAGCCGATCGCCCGTTTGAGGGTCCCGATCGCCCGTTTGGTAGTAGGGGAAAAACCAGTGGGGGTCGATACCGGGGGGAACGACGTTAAACCGGGAACTGAACAGGTCGATGCCGTCGATGACGTGGTAAAGTTGCGGCAGGGTGAAGCATTTATAGGATTCGTATTGACCGATGGTGTCGGGGGTGCCGATAATTTCTTGGTATAGCGATGCGATCGTAAAATCGGCGGCGTTCATGTTAATTAAGTCGGCGGTAAATTGCAGCGAAAAGTGATAGTTGTCTTCGCACTCGTGCCAGTACAAATCGCTAAATAGATATTTCGATTTTTCTAAAGAATGGGCGATATGGCATTGAATGGCGTTGAACCGACGGGCTAGCAGAAATGCCACGATCCCGCCATCGCTGTAGTGACCGATACACAGGTGAGGCGCACCTTGCAGGCGATCGAGCAACACGGGTTCGGCGTCGGCGGCGAAGGTTTCTAAATAGGGCCAAATTTCAAATTTAGAAATCCAGTTTTGGGTGACGTTGGGGTTGAATTCTCGGAAGGGAACTCGCACGATCCAGGCGTTTTCGGTGCCTTCAATTTTCTCTAGAGGGCGATCGCACAAGGTTCCCTCGCAGTTGGGAATCAGTCGGGTAAGCAACACCACTTGCGGTTGAATTCCCAGTTCGGTCAATCCGGTGCGTTCGATGTCCTGTTGCAATTGGTTCGCCAAACTGCGCGCTTGCGCGATCGCGTAGACGATTTGTCCCATGGTTTCGGCGCGTCCGAGCACTTTCTGCTGGCTGACCCAACCGTGGACGGCGACAATGACGACGCGGAAAATCGCCGGAATCCGCGCCACGAAGGTTTCCAGCAGCGGCGGATCGGGGTTGGCCAGAAGGCGATCGAGCAGTTCGAGGGTTTCGTACACGCGAGCGGCGGTGTTCCCCCAACCGGGTTCGAATCCCAATGCTTGCAAGTCGGGATGTAATTGGGAATAGGGGGTTTCGGGAGGGAGTCGATCGACCAACCCGATCGCTTTGACGACTTGTTGGTGCAGTTGGGACGCCGACTCGAGGCGATCGCCGATTAACAGCGGAATGCCGTTGAATTCGTGTCGGTGCAGGACGTCAAACAGTGCCTCTTGCCAATAGTCGGGATCGTTTAAGAGGCGATCGCACAGGTGGCGGTTGAGAAAGGTCAATCCCTGACCGATGTTGCGCGCGTCGTTGATACTCGGGGTGTCTTGAGAAAACGGACGGAAATTAATTTCGAGAATGTGGGGACGATCGCGGTTGACTTGGCGATCGCGCGCTTGCAATAAGGCTTGCGGCGGCATTAACGCGGCATCGGAACAGTCTGGCGCGAGTTGCCACACTTCTTGACTCGCCAGTCTGGCACGCACCACGAACCAAATCCCTTCTTCTTCGAGCAGAATTTCGTGGGTATAGTGAATTAATTCTCCGAGGAGGGAGGAATGGTAAAAGTACGCCGGTTTCTGCGATTTGGCGCAATAGTCGGTAAAAGCGTGCAAGATTTCGTTGCGCAACAGGTACCGCTTTTGTGATGCCGATAAAATTTCGACGAACTGCTGTAACTCGATTTTTTCGTGACTGTCGAGGACAGACTGAATTAATCCACGCACGATTCCTCCTCGGCGATCGCAAATTAAGCCTGGAACGATGAACGAACGAATGCCTCGCGTCGAACCCATCGGATCGTTGCGTCTCAGTATCGAACGCCAGCGTTTTTGGACAGGTCGATGGCAGGGGTTTGTTGAAATGAATGTTAACCGCGCGATCGCATCCGCGTCGAGGCGATCGACGGAAAAGCGATGGTTCTCCTGAAACTGATTAGGTGTAAACGATAATTATACTCTAGTTCTGATAAATTGTCAATATCCGGGCAAAGGAACAACGGCGCGATCGCCGAGAATATTTCGTCCGGTCAAGGAAATCGTAAATTCCCCTTCTTTTTTCTCTCAAATAATTTAAAGTTCAGAGAAAAATCATTAGATGTAATTTTCAGTTTTTACTCTAAATATCGTCAAATTAGACCCTTGACAAATCGACTCAATTGACCTTAAAAAATGCTTAAGAGTCCGGCACGCCAGACCGCACGATACGCTTCACCCGAGCGATCCAGTTTCTCTCGCGATCGCCCCTGATCTCGTGCGTTCTGTTTCTCTCGCGACTCATTATTAAGGAGAACAAACAATGCGAATTGCTCAAATTGCGCCCCTGTGGGAGCGCGTTCCTCCACCGGCTTATGGGGGAACCGAACTCATCGTCAGTTTGCTCAGCGACGAATTAGTACGGCGCGGTCACGAGGTTACCTTATTTGCCACAGGCGATTCCGTTACCCTGGCGCGTCTCGACGCGATCGTCCCGGAATCGTTGCGAATTCGAGGCATATCTCAGGCAGACGCTCGCATTTACGAAGCCATGCATTTGAGCAATGCCTACTCGAAAGCCAGCCATTTTGACGCGATTCACGCCCACGTCGATTTCCTCGCCTTTCCCCATGCCAACTTAGTTAAAACCCCCACCGTTCACACCACCCACGGCATCTTCCCGCCGACAGTCGAACCAGTTTATTCCCAACACCGACATCAAAACTTTGTTAGTATCTCCAACTCCCAACGCCATCCGAGTTTGGGATTGAATTACGTCGATACAGTCTACAACGGCATCGATCTCGATCGCCATCCCTTTAGCGCCGAACCCGACAATCCGCCGTATCTGGCATTTTTAGGGCGAATGTCTCCAGAAAAAGGACCGCACCTGGCGATCGAAATTGCCCAGCGAACCGGTTGGTCGCTAAAAATGGCGGGTAAAATCGACCCGGTAGACGTTGACTTTTTCCACAGTAAAATCGAACCCAAAATCGACGGCACCCAAATCCAATTTCTCGGGGAAGCCTCCCACGCGGTCAAAACCGAGTTAATTCGCGGTGCTGTGGCGACCTTATTCCCGATTACCTGGAAAGAGCCGTTCGGGTTGGTCATGGTCGAATCGATGGCGTGCGGAACCCCCGTAATTGCCATGGCGTTGGGTGCGGCGCCGGAGGTGGTCGTCTCCGGTCAGACGGGATTCCTGTGCAACAGCGTGGACGAGTGCGTTGATGCAGTGGCGAAGGTGTACGAGATCGATCGCCTTGCCTGTCGAGGGCGGGTCGAACAATGCTTTAGTATCGATCGCATGGTGGACGGTTACGAAGCGGTCTATCGTCGCTTGGTCGCCGATCGCATGGATCGCCACGTTCCTTCTGCTGCGATTGCGGCGTAACCGTTACGACAGCCGATTTGGCAGGTGAAATGGCAAGCGATCGCAAATCGTCCGAGCGTGAATTTCGGCTTCTCGCATCAAGCGTTCGGCTTGCTGTTTCGCTTCTTTCTCCGCTTCGATCGCGTCTTCGGCGGCTTGACGGACATCGGGATCGGCGTGGAGCAAGTCTTGTTGGCTCAATTCGTCTAATCCGACATTTCCCAACGGTGGCGAAGCGGCGAGCAAGGCGCAGTAGACTCGCAGAAATACCTCGCGATAGGTCGCCTCGGAGTCGGGTTGGCGATGGCGGCGTTGCAAGGCAGATTTGAGCGCCTCCCAATGCTGTCCGTCCATGGCGCGTTCGATCCCTTCAACGATGAGGTAGACGAGATCGGAGTCGGGATCGCGTCGGATCGAACTGACCCGATTTAAGTCGATGGCGCGATCGTCGTCAATCCAAAACCAGTCTTGGCGATCGCTGTTTGATTCGGACACGATCTATCCTCTGCTGAGTGAAAGATGCCATTATCTGTTGTACTGGTTCGGACGGGGCGATCGCAACTCGATGCCAGTTGGCAGTATTGCTAACCGGTACAAGCATGGCGCAAGGCTATCCCCAAACCGATCTCGTTCTGTGTTA
>CAYQUF010000065.1:0-23848 GCA_964420595.1 uncultured bacterium | reverse complement strand
CATAAAATTCTCGCGTGCTTCACTGACACAATCCTGCTGCGCGATCGCGATAACTATTGAGACTACGGGGATTATAGCCGTGCGGATTTAAAATTTATAAACCTTGAAACAGAGAAAAAGTCTAGCTCGATTGATAGGGTATAACTGAGATATCTTATCTTTTTATCTAATAATGATTCTTCCCGTTCGCTTCGGACGCTGGCTCTGGACGATCGCCCTCATGTTAGCGGTTTTCGTCCTCCCGCTACCCGCCTTCGGGGTTGGCGTTGCAGAGATTCCCAACCCGCGACAGACCTATGGCGGCTGGGTGACGGATATGGCAGATATGCTCGACGCTTCCACCGAAACCGAGTTAAATCGCAAAATCACCCAATTGGAGCGTCAAAACGGTAGCGAAATTGCCATCGTTACCGTTCCCGATACCGCTCCCGCTGCCTCGCCGAAAGCATTAACCACCGAACTGTTTAATACTTGGGGAATTGGCAAGCGAGGTGAAGACAATGGCGTTTTATTTTTAATTTCCAAAGGCGATCGCCGCGTGGAAATCGAGACGGGATCCGGACTCGAAACCGTGCTTCCCGATACGTGGGTCGAGACAATTATTCGCACCGAAGTTATCCCGCCGTTCAAACAAGAAGACTATGCAACCGGGATTGTAGCGGGAACGGATGCGATCGTTCAACAATTGAGCGACGAATTTCCGGGGCGATCGCCTTTTGGATTTCTCGACCTTCCCAAGTTCGTGGGGGCGATCGCAATTTTAGCCAGCGTAACGCTCGCAGGCATTTTATGGTCCCGTGCGGATGCCAAAGCCAAGTCGCGATCGCATCAAGCCTCGTATCGAGTTTCGCCAACCGGGCGATCGCGCGTTTCCGCTTGGTCGCATCAATTTGAATTTCCCCTTCAATGCGATCGTTGCGGACAACCCATGCAAGCCGCAGACGAAACCCTCTGTCTGTCTCGCCTCAGTCCAACCGAACGGGTCGCGCGGGATATCGGTAGCCTCGTCTGTCGCGGTTGGTGCTGTCCTAATTGCGCCCCGGATGACTTTCACCTGCGCCTCTACGAACGCAATTACTTGCCCTATGTGACCTGTCCCAACTGTCAGGAATTAACAATTAAACGGGGTTCGGAAACCATTAAAGCTGCCACGCCAACTGCGTCTGGAAAACGTCGAATTCGAGAGCGCTGTGCCGGTTGCAATTACAAAACCCAGCGAGAAGAAATCATCCCTCGTATTCGCCAGCGGACGTCAACCGCTCGAACGTCAACGGGGGCTAGCAGTAGCAGTTGGAATAGTTCGTGGGGAGGGGGTGGAGATAGCGGCGGCAGTTTCGGCGGCGGTGGCAGCGATGGCGGGGGAGCTGGCGGCAGTTGGTAATCCAGTCCCCAACGGGTTTACTGAGTTTTCCCTTTAGCCGTAAACTGGTTTTCAATTTGACCGATCGCGAAATCGGCAATTAACGCCATCAACGCTGCCGGCACCGCTCCCGCTAAAATCAACTGGTTGTTGACCATCGAAATGCCGCGAAAGATGAACACGCCCAAACCGCCAGCGCCAATTGCAGCGGCGATGGTGGCAATGCCTACCCCAATCACGGTGGCGACGCGCACGCCAGCCAGAATCACGCCTAACGCCAGGGGAATTTCCACTTGAACGAGCAGTTGGCGGTCGGTCATCCCCATGCCGCGTCCGGCTTCTCGAATGGCGGGATTGACTCCGGTAATGCCGGTATAGGTATTGCGAATAATCGGTAAGAGGGCGTACAGCGTCAGAGCGACAATCGCCGGGACTTTACCAATGCCCCCCAATAATGGTGCCGAAATCAAAAATCCGAACATCGCCAAACTGGGAATGGTTTGGACGATATTGGCAAAGGTGAGAATTGGTTTGGCAAGGGTATTATTGCGCGTGATCGCGATGCCGAGGGGCAAGCCGATGAGGATGGCGATGCCGATAGCAACAACGACTAAGACGATATGCTCGCCGACGCGGGCGATAATTTCTGGACCGTAGTTGACAAAGATATCCATATTCTAAAGTTACTCCTTCCGGGCTTGAGCGCTTTCGTGCGCTTCCTCTAGGGTTTGCATGCAGTCGATGAAGGCACGGGCTTCGGGATGGTCGGAATCGAGAAATTCATCCGGCGTCCCCAGGGCGACCAATTGCCCCTCGTCCATCAAGCCGATGCGGGTGGCAAGGACGAAGGCTTCTTGAACGTCGTGGGTCACGAAGATTACAGTTTTGCCCAGTTGTTGTTGCAAGCGGCGAAATTCTTGCTGCAAGTCCAAACGGGTAATCGGGTCGAGCGCGCCAAAGGGTTCGTCCATCAGCAGAATGGGGGGGTCGGCGGCTAATGCTCTAGCCACGCCCACGCGCTGTCTCTGACCGCCCGAGAGTTGGTTGGGATAGCGATGGGCAAACTGATTGGGTTCTAGACCGACCAGTTCGAGGAGTTCGTAGACTCTCTCGTGGATTTGCTTGCTATCCCATCCTTGCAATTGCGGTACGAGTCCGACATTGCCCTCGACGGTGAAGTGAGGGAATAATCCCGTTTCTTGAATCACGTAACCGATTTGGCGGCGCAGTTGGATCGGATCCCACTCTTGAATCGTTTTTCCCAAGACCGTCAGCGTTCCATCCGTGGGCACGATCAAGTGGTTGATCATTTTGAGGGTGGTGGTTTTACCGCTACCGCTGCGCCCGAGCAATAATAAGGCTTCGCCTTTGGGAACGCGCAAGTTTAGATTGGCAACAATCGTGCGGCGGTTGACGCGATAGTTAACATTGCGGAATTCAACGGCATTTTCGAGATCCTGGATCATTATTTCTAGGATTCCCCCTTGATTTTGACAGTTGGAATTGTGGTCAATTCGACTCAGAACGAGGCGATCGCCCTATAAGTCGTCATTTTACCAAATTACGCCTCTGCCCCGATTCGTGCAAAAAACTGACTTCAAGTTTGCAACGGCGCGATCGCCGTGTCATCTACTCTCGGTTAGATTCGCGATGGCGAGGTTGGATGCGGGGATCGGGGGAAGTTTGTGGGATTTAACGAATATTTTTATCGATGAATTCGATCGCCAATTGTTTTAAACTGATAGGAGAAATGGAGAAAGGCGATCGTCCGAAATAGCGCGAATTAAATGTTTGCCAACCATAGAGATTGTCTTGGATTGACCCCTCAAATGCTCAATCGCTTGATACTTTTTGAATTAATAACGCAATTCCATTAACGCAAGCACGCTTTCAATCGGGCATTGAGTTCGAGATTGTAACTGTCCCATTCCGGTCGAGATGGATAGATCGCAGTGGCAGTTTCCGAGGGGCGCGATCGCGCGTCGGCACCGAAATCGAAGGGAAGGTTGGCTCGCGATCGCTGCAACTGGACGCTAAATCCATAGGTGCCATTGCTAAATTTCGTCCATAACTCATCGATGATTCGGATATCTTCGCAGGGAATATTAAACCGACCGCTACTTAACATTAAAGTTCTCCACGTTTCGGCATTGGCGGCTTCCCATTGTCCGTCGGCGAGTAATGCTTTTAAGTGGGTATAGCGATTGGCGCGTTCGATGATTTTTCCGGCAGCTTCGGCGCGATCGCGGGTTACCGTTTGACCGGCTTTTCGTTTGGCGAGTTCGAACTCTCCCTGGTAGAGCGCTTCTCTCGCGGCTTCCAAGCGCAAGTCGTCTAATTCGCCATTGGCGCGTTGCAGAATGCGTTGTTTTTGCTGGGGGTACTGTTGGACCCGTTCGGCTTCCTGCTTCGCTTGTCCCCAATCGCCTCGGGCGATCGCTTCTCGGGCGACCTCCAAATGGGCAACATCCAACACCTGCCGCGCCTGTTGTTTCCAATAGGTCGTCGTCACCCGTCGGGCATGATTTTTCGCCACCTGCCAGCGACCCCGAGCGATCGCCCGATTGGCAGCATCCAGGTGCCCTTGATTGGTTTTCCACTCCTGTTGCCAGCGGGGAATTGCCTCTCGGGCGACCATTGCCGCCTGGGTGGTGGGGGGAATTTCTTCGAGTAAGGCGATCGCCCCTTCTAATTCCCCCGATTGATAGGTTTGGCGAGCCACCTCCAACACCTGCTGCGACCAGCGATCGATGTAAAGTTGCGCTTCGGCATAGACCTCGGTGTCGGGAACCACCTGGTTCGCCTCGACCATGGCACCCAGGTAATCGTCTGCCGCCGCCAGTTGTTTTGCCCGACCCAACCGACAGCGATCGCCAATGCGCGCCGCGCGCAGGTAAAATCGAGAACTGGTCGGAATGCTCTCGGCTTGGGCGATACAGGAATCGTACGCCGACTCCGAGGCGAGGGTGCGCGTGCGATCGAGCGCCGTTTCCATTTGCCGGTCTACCTGCCAGTGATGGACGCCGATCCCTCCCAGGATGCCCAACGCCACCACCGTCGCTGCAACGATGGCGCGATCGCGAGTCAGGCGGGGCGCACTCGGGGGATCGGGCACAGTGGCAACTGTCCGTCGGGGAGGGGGAGGGGCAAAGGATTTTCGGGCAGTCCGGGGCGAGGGAAACGGATCCCGTCCCCGCAATTGTCGGGTGCGATCGCACCACGGACAGGTCGGCAAGCGATCGCTGTAGCGGTGTTGCGAATTGAGCGAACAGGTCGCCAGCGACGCCTCAGCCGCATCCAACGCCTGCATCCACGCCCGCGCGTCCGGTCGCCGGGTCGGGTCGTCGTAGCCCCCCTCAAAGCAATCGACAAACAACTGCCGGATCTGCGGGTGCAGGATGTAGAACGGCGGCGCAAACGGTTTGGGACGGTAGGGACCGCGACGGGTGCCGTGGGGGAAATAGCCCGAGGAGATCCGCTCCTCCCGCGACGGGGGTTCGCCGCGACCTTGAAAGCGACCGTCAAACGGGTGGGTGCCCTCCATCAGCAGTTGGAAGATCAGCACCGCCAGTCCGAAGCGATCGTGTTCCGGGGCGCGATCGATCTGGCTGAAGGCTCGACCTTGCAACTCCGGGGGCGTATACTCCGGCTTGCCCACGGGACAGCGATAGACCGTGCCCCGCTGCCGGTCGCTGACTTGAAACGAGTCCGTATCCACCAGGGTGACCAGGGCGTCGTTGGAGACGAGGATATTCGATTCGTTCGTGTCGCCGATAACGTAGCCTCGGGCGTGAACTGCATGGACGGCGGCGGCGAGGTTGCGGGCGGTGCGGTGCAGCGACCGCCAGGTGAAAAATGGCAGTTTCTGGCGGCGGGGTTTGGGGGCGTAAATTTCGTGGAGGGGATGGCGGTGGCGCACCCGCTGCATCAGGAAGCCGACAATGCGACCGTCGCGATCGCGCAGCAGGTCTAGGGGCCAGGCGATGGAGACTCGTTCTCCCACCCCCGGATCCTCGGGCGGATTGGCGAGCATGGCGGCGAGTTTTGCCCCGTGCGATCGCGTCAGTTTGGCGGGGTGATAGATCTTTGCTACCACAGACGGGTCTCCCGCCACGGCATAAATTTTCCCTTCACCCCCACCGCCTAATTCGGTGCCGAGGGCGATCGCTTGTTGGGTCGAGTGGCGTTGGAGTCGCATTAGGCGGTAGCTGAGGCGAATAAAGCGCGATTAGGGGTAGTTGACGGGGACTGAATCGATTATCCTCATCTCAGGATAACGCGATCGCCATTAAAGACTTAGAATATGTCTGAGCTGAAAGAAATTAATCGGGTCTACTCTCTGCCAGAAGTCGCCGACGACGAACCGCTCACCCGCGAAATTCAACAGCGGCTGATCGATTTAGGGTTGCTCGAACCGCCGGTAGACGGCATTTTTGGTCCTAAAACCACGGGGGCGTTTCACCGCTTTCAAGATTTAGCGGGGATAAAAAACGAAGAAGAAGCCCTCGGTCCCAAAACGGCAGCAGCCCTGTTGCAATCGCAAACCGAGAGTTTCAATACGCCTCCCCTCGCCATTCGCGCCACGCGCAATACTATTTTTAAAACCCGTCCCCTGCAATCGTCTTACCTCAACGCCAGCGAGCAATTTCCCGTCGCCGGCGGACAGACGATCGCCCTGACCGATTACGAAGCCGACCACCGCCGTCACTATCGCATCGTGTTGGAAAACCCGGTTGGCGGTCACTATATTTGGTATGCCTTCGAGGAACACATCGAAATTTTGGAAAATCGCGCCCCGGTTCCGCCTCCGGTGGAGAAAGCGCGATCGGTGCGCATCAATGTGCCCTACAAATCCCAGCTCGATAACTGGTACAATCCCAGCGGCGCGTGCAACGTCACTTCCATCGCCATGTGTTTGGATTATTTGGGCGTCCCTCGCTACGACAATCGCTACGGTCAGCTCGAAGACGAGTTGTATCGCTGGTGTCTCGATCGCGGTTACAGCCGCCACGACCCCCGCGATCTGGCGCAGGTAGTCCGGGATTACCGACGGCGGGACGATTATACCGATTGGGGAAGTATCGAACGCTGCCAAGATCACTTGCGTGGGGGCAATCCTTGCGTGATTCACGGCTATTTCACCAGTTTCGGGCATATCGTGGTGTTGGTGGGATTCGACGATCGCGGCTTTATCGTTCACGATCCCTACGGCGAGTGGTTTCCTTCGGGCTATCGCACGGATTTGAGCGGGGCGTACTTGCACTATTCCTACAACCTGATTCGCCGCACCTGCATTCCGGACGGACAGTTTTGGGTTCACTACATCAGCCGTTAGGGGACTGACCCGAATAAGGAATATCGCGATTTTATTGCCGATCGCTGCCCTGAGCTTGGTTCCAGGGGCGTGGTTTGGCATCGCGATCGCCGCTCCCGTCAGGTAGCCGTGCGGTGGAGGCGACTGTTCGCCTGGGAAACTCGTACTTGTCCGTTTGAGGCGATTGTCACGGTGGAGGTGATTCCGTCCCGAGGCGGAACCCTAGCCCCCCACTACCGTCTATACATTCAACTGCATGAGGGCGGCACGCTGCTCCAGTTCGATTACCGCGATCGCCCGGACGCTCTAGCCACCGCCCGACTCATGCAGGACGCCTTAAAATAGGAAAACCCCGCACCCGTAGGCGGGGGAAGTGGGATTGACAGTAACTACGGCACGAGTTCCGGCGATTCCGCGCGCTTCGATCGAAATTTTGCCCGATCGATCGCACTCGAAGCCGATCTCTAACCCAAATTAAGGGATTTTTCCCGAAAAATTCACTTTTTCTTTCCCGAAAAATTCACCATCAAAGGATAACTTGAACCTGCAATGGTTTTTGTGCCTACCCTCCCCTGTCCGCGCCGGAACGGGGATTTTTTTTTGTGCGTCTCGCGCCCGCTTTCGATCGGATGAATTGTAGCGCTGCTTGCACGCTCGACGGTCTAGCTCATCGCCCAAACCATCTCTCGATTGGGGGCGAACCGATCGCGATCGCGCCTTCAACGATTTTGCTCGGTTTCCCGAAAATTTTACATTAATATTCTAGCTTATCACTTGGGCATCATGGTTCTTGACTTCTTCCCCGTCCGAATTGGGCGGGGTTTTTTTGCAGAAGTTGGGATCGACGGGGGCGGAAAAAGTCGAGGATGGCGTCGAGTTTCTATCATTTTTGACCCGATCGAACGGACAGAGACCGGGCGATCGCTCATTTGAAGTTCGAGCGCGTCGTTCTTTGCCCTCAATGCTGACTCGAAACAGAAAGGCGATCGCCTCCCGGCATTTCGATAGCATCCGACGAGGAAACTCGGGCGAAATCGCTACACTAAATGACAGCGATCGATCGAAATCGCGCGCTTGCCATCGAGCCATTTGTCTTGTCAATTCGTTATGAATGATTTCTTGTCGCCCATGCTGGAGTTTTGGAGTTTCCAGTTCGACAGCCCGTTTATGCCCCACGGGAATTGCTATCTCTGGAAACCGGAGTTAGTCATCTTGCACGCGCTGTCGGACGGACTCATCGCCCTCGCCTATTTCTCCATTCCCTTCTTTCTGATTTATTTTGCCCTGAAGCGCCCCGACCTTCCCTTTCGCAAACTCTTCATCGGGTTCGGTGCCTTTATTATCACCTGTGGCACCACCCATTTAATGGAAGTGTGGACGCTGTGGCATCCCCACTATTGGATTTCTGGCACGATCAAAGCAATCACGGCATTCGTCTCGCTCTATGTCGCTGGAATGTTGCTGCCGTTAATGCCAACTGCCTTAGCCTTTCCCAGTCCGACGCAGTTGAAATTGACCAACGAGGCATTGCAGCGGGAAGTGCAAGAACGGCAAAATGCCGAACGCGATCTCAGCACTCTCAACGCAGAACTCGAACGACGGATCGAACGGCGCACCCAAGACTTGGCTCGTAGCGAAGAACGCTTCCGTACCCTGGTGGCAAATTTGCCGGGAGCGGTGTTTCGATGTCGTTACGATGCCGATTGGACGATGGAATTGATTAGCGATGAAATTGAGGGCATTTCTGGCTATCCGGCGTCCGATTTCATTCACAATCGCGCGCGAACGTTTGCCAGTCTTATCCATCCCGACGACAGTTCGATGGTGGCGAGGGAGGTCGAAAATGCGATCGCGCGGCGACAGCCTTATTTATTGGAATATCGCATTATCGCTGCCAATGACGAGGTGCGCTGGGTCTACGAACGGGGACAAGGCATTTTTCTAGAGAGCGACGAAACTACCCCCCAGTATATTGATGGGGTAATTCTCGACATGACCGAAGGAAAACGCGCCCGCGAGGCACTCCGAAAAAATCAAGAGCGGCTCAATAGCATTCTCGATTCGATTAAAGATGTCGTATGGTCGCTCTCGGTAGATCGTTTGGAATTACTCTATCTCAGTCCGGCAGTCGAGACGATTTACGGACGATCGCCCCAAGCATTTTTCGATCGCCCCAGTTTGTGGCTCGACATGATTCATCCTGACGATCGCGATCGCATCGAAGCACTCAGCCGCAACCTTTCCCACATCGGTAGCAGCGATACAGAATACCGCATTCTGCGTCCCGACGGAGACGTGCGCTGGGTTCAAGCGCGCGCGCAACTGGTGTACGACGAGGAGGGGGAACCAACGCGCATCGACGGGTTGACCACCGATATCACCGAACGCAAGCGCATCGAAGAAGAACGGCAAAAACTTGCCTTAATGGTCGAGAATAGCAGCGATTTTATCGGCTTGGCTGAATTCGAGGGGGAGGTGCTGTTCTTAAACGAAGCCGGACAGAAACTGGTCGGTTTGGACGGACTCGACACCGTGACCCAAACCCGAGTTCGCGATTACTGCACCGAGGAAACCTGGGAGCGCATCGAACGGGAGGTTCTCCCCACGCTGATGGAAACCGGACATTGGTACGGCGAAGGGACGCTGCAACACTTCCAAACTGGCGAACCCATCGATATGGAGTTAAATTTCTTCCTGGTCAAGCATCCCCAAACCGGTCAACCCTTGTGCATTGGTGGCGTTCACCGGGATATGCGAGATCGCAAGCGTTACGAGCGTCAATTGCAACAGCAGCACAATTTCTTGCGCCACGTCATCGATGCTACGCCGAGCGTGATTTTTGTTAAAGATGGGGAAGGACGCTATACCCTGGTCAACCGCGCCTTTGCTGAGGTGTTTGGCAACACGGTCGAAGCCTTACTCGGAAAGCGCGATCGCGATTTTAATGCCAACACCGAGGAAGTGGAACAATTTCAGCGCGACGATCTCGAAGTGCTGCGCTCGGGACAAACTAAATTCATTCCCGAGGAGAAGGTGACCGATGCGCAGGGACGACAGCGATGGGTGCAGACGGTGAAATGTCCGCTTCCCTCAGAGGACGAAAACGAAACCCTGTTGCTCGGTATTGCCACCGATATTACCGAACGCAAGCTTGCTACCCAAGCCTTAGAAGCCGAACGGGCGCAACTGCAACAAATTATCATCCACGCTCCCGTGGCGATGGCAATGTTCGACCCCCAAATGCGCTACATTGCCCATAGCGATCGCTGGCGGGTCGAATACGGGTTAGAAGGTCGATCTTCGGTCGGTTGTCGCCACTACGATCTGGTTCCCGATTTGCCCGATCGCTGGAAAGCCTCGCATCGCAGGGCGTTGAGCGGCGAAAATGTGTCGTGTTCCGAGGACTTGTGGCAGCGCGCCGATGGCAGCTATCTTTACTTGCGCTGGGCGATTCATCCCTGGTTCGATCCCCAAGGACGGGTCGGCGGAATTGTGGCGGTCAGTTACGTGATTAACGAGTTGGTGGAGGCGCGGGAGGCGGCGTACGAAGCGGCGCGGGTGAAATCGGAATTTTTAGCCAATATGAGCCACGAAATTCGCACGCCGATGAATGGGGTCATCGGGATGACGGATTTGCTGCTGAAGACGAATTTGGACGCGCAGCAGCAAGATTTTGTCGGTATCCTCCGCGCCAGCGCCCAGAATTTGCTGTTGATTATTAACGATATTCTCGATTTCTCCAAGTTGGAAGCGGGAGAAATGCGCCTGGATCTCTATGAGTTCGATTTAGACGAGTGTTTGGAAACGGCGATCGATACCCTCGCGCCTCAAGCGTCTAGGAAGGGACTCGATTTGATTTTGCGGGTGGAGCCGGAGGTGTCCCTTCAGTGGCGAGGGGATGCTTCGCGCTTGCAACAAGTGTTGGTGAATTTAGCCAATAATGCGATTAAGTTTACCGAACGGGGAGAGGTCGAAATTGCGGTGACGCGACCGGAACCTGGCGAGGGGGAACTTCGCTTTGAGGTGCGCGATACGGGCATTGGCATTTCGCCGCGCGATCGCCAAAAGTTATTTAATGCGTTTTCTCAGGTGGATGCATCGACGACCCGACAGTATGGGGGGACGGGGTTGGGATTGGCAATTTGCCAGCAGTTGGTGCAGTTAATGGGGGGCGAAATGGGGGTCGAAAGCGAGTTGGGACAAGGCTCGACGTTTTGGTTTACGGTGGCGTTTGAACGGGAGCGCGATCGCGATCGCTCGTCGTCGGCGCTCTCGGGAAAGCGATTGCTGGTCGCCGATGCCAATCCGACCTACCGTCGGGCAATGCAGGCGTACGCGCGACGCTGGGAGATGGTGGTTGGCGAAGCGGACAATGGGGAGCAGGTGTTAGAACGGTTGCGGGAGGCGATCGCGCGGGGAATTCCCTACGATGTGGCAATTCTCGACGCTCACCTGTTTGGACTCGACGGCGAAACCCTGATGCAAGGACTTCAGGATGACTCGGAGTTAGGCTACACTCGCTTTATCTGTGCGGTGTCCCTCGACCGACGCGATCGGGCGCGGGAATTGCTTCAGAAGGGCTTTTCTAGCTATTTGCTCGAACCGGCAACAGCCTCGCGCATGTCGAAGGCAATTGTGACGGCGTTGCAACGGTCGGAACTGGCTTCGGATCCCGACTCTGAGGGGACGTCGATGTCCCAACCTGCGGGCGATCGCCTCAATATCCTGATTGTAGAGGATACGCCGATCAATCAGAAGGTGTTGCTGGCTCAGTTGAGGGCGCTCGGCTATACGGCGGATTGCGTCAGTAACGGGCAAGCGGCTCTTGACAAACTTGACGAAATGTGCTACGAACTCGTTTTAATGGACTGTCAGATGCCAGTACTCGACGGGTACGAGGCGACGCGACAGTTGCGATCGCGCGAAGGGGACGACCGCCATACGATCGTGATTGCGATGACGGCGTATGCGATGAAAGGCGATCGGGAAAAGTGTTTGGATGCGGGGATGGACGGGTATATTAGCAAACCCGTGAAACTCGACGAACTCAGAGCTACGCTGGAACATTGGGGGGGAGAATTATCGAGTCCAGAAGCGGCGACCCCGGTGGAAGAAGCGCCATCCGAGTCGCAAGATGGAGAGGAAACCTGGCTGGATCGCGATCGGCTCGATCGAATTTCGCGGGGCGATCGCTCGTTTCAACAACAATTGTTGCAAGCGTTTGTCGGCGATACCCAAACGTATTTACAACAGGCGCGTCAGGCTTGGGAAGGGGAAGATTTCGACAAGTTGGAGCGCAAACTCCACCAAATTAAAGGAGCGAGTAGTAATATTGGCATTGTGGCGATGAGCGATCGGGCTGCAACTCTAGAATCGGCGGTGCGCCAGCGCCATTTAGATGATTTTGAATCCCAGTTCGGACAACTGGGCGATTTCCTCGAACGGGTGCGATCGTTTGCCGCTCGATTAGAGTAACGGCGGCGTCCAGTTTCGATATCTTTTGTCCACCACGCAAGCGACCATTTCAATGTCCGAGAGTTCAGATCCAATTTTAACGGCGATCGCCCGACTTCGAC
This sequence comes from uncultured bacterium, assembly GCA_964420595.1. Lineage (GTDB taxonomy): Bacteria > Cyanobacteriota > Cyanobacteriia > Cyanobacteriales > Geitlerinemataceae > CAYQUF01. Next base: position 11,598 of record CAYQUF010000065.1, on the reverse strand, counting down.
AGTCCACTCAAGTCGAAATTCAAACCCAATGGCACTATTGCCAGCAAGAGTTAGCGATCGCCACGGCACTCGATTCGCAGCAATGGCAACACTGGGCAATTGCCCCTTTAAACGATCGCGGGCACATTGCTTGGCAGAAAGGATCGCGACCGTTGTGGCTGGCACAATCGATTCGAGTTCCGAAACGGTTAAACGGGTATGCGATTGAAGGGTTGGCATTGCGACTGGCGCTGACTTGGTGGGCGGAAGACGCGCGAATTTTTATTGACGGACGGTTGGCGCGACAGGGCGATTTATTCGATTTCGCCGATCGCCTGTTAGTCAGTCCCTCAGCGAGCGCTGGCGATACCATTGATGTGGCGATTCGCCTGCAAAGTCCGGGTCACGACGACGGGGCGTTAGTTGCCTCGCGCTGCATTTACGAAACGCCCGATCCGAGTATCGAACGGCGCAACGGAATGCCCTTATTCGAACCCGGTTTTGTCGCCGATGAATTGGCGGTGCTGCGGCAATATTTAAGCGCGTTCGATCCCGATCGCCTCTCCGATTTAGCCGATGCCGTTGCCGAAATCGAATGGGAGGCTTTACCGCACCAGTTAGATCGATTCGAGCGATCGCTGACAACGCTGCGGCAAAAACTCTGTACCGACACCACCGGTGCCATTGCCAAACCGGTGGAACAATTACACGCTCAATCCTTTCTGAAAAAACGCCGGATTCATTTACTCGGTCACGCCCATTTGGACATGGCGTGGTTGTGGCCCGTTAGCGAAACTTGGGAGGTGGCGCAGCGCACGTTTGAGTCGGTGTTGAAGTTGCAAGCCGACTTCCCCAATTTTATCTTTTCTCACTCCACTCCCGCCCTGTACGAGTGGATCGAAATCAACCGTCCCGACCTATTTGGCGCAATCCAACAACAAGTGGCTGCCGGACGCTGGGAAGTGGGGGCGGGATTGTGGGTGGAGCCGGAATTTAACTTAGTTTCTGGAGAAGCGATCGCCCGGCAAATTCTCTACGGTCAGCGCTACGTTCGCGAGAAATTTGGCGCGGTGTCGAAGGTGGCTTGGCTTCCCGACAGTTTCGGGTTCTGTTCTCAGTTACCGCAACTGCTACAACTGGGGCAAATCGACTATTTCGTCACTCAGAAACTGCGCTGGAACGATACTACGGAATTTCCCTACGAACTGTTTTGGTGGGAATCCCCCGATGGCAGTCGGATTTTGAGTTGGATGTCGCCCCACATCGGTCAGGATATCGACCCGGTGAAAATGGCGGATTATGCCTGCGAGTGGGAGGCAAAAACGGGAGAACGGGAAAGTTTTTGGTTGCCTGGCGTTGGCGATCGCGGCGGCGGTCCGACCCGCAATATGTTACAAGCGGGCGATCGCTGGCAATCTTCGCCTCTATTCCCGCAATTGCAATTCAGCCGCGCCACGGACTATTTAAATGAATTGGCACGGCGATCGCGAGATCTCCCCATCTGGCGCGACGAGCTGTATTTGGAGTTCCATCGCGGTTGCTACACCAGTCACGCCGACCAAAAGTATTGGAATCGCCACTGCGAGCGATCGCTCTATCGCGCTGAGTTATTCGCCTCTCTGGCAACCCTAATCGCCGACGCGCCCTATGCCAAAACCCAGTTAGAATCGGCGTGGAAGCAGGTGCTATTCAATCAATTTCACGATATTTTGCCCGGTTCTGCCATTCCCGCTGCCTATGGGGAAACGGATGGCGCGTGGGAAGATGCCGCTCGTGCCGCTGGCGAGGTGTTAGATGAGGCGCTAGGGGCGATCGCGACTCGGATCGAATGTCCGTCCCCTCCCCATCCCCAGGCGCAACCGTGGCTGGTGTGGAACGATGGCAATGGCGCGAGATCTGGCGCGATCGCAATTCACGTCCCGAACCCGCAAACTTATCGTGCCTGCGACCGCGACGGTCAACCCGTTCCCACGCAGGTCGGGGAAAATTCGACGCTACTGCTGTGCGCAAACGATGTGCCGGGCGTGGGATATGCGCTGGTGTGGTTGATTCCCGGATCGCCTGAATCCCCTGAAGCGACGGGGTTGGCGGAAAAAGAGGTCTATATGCAGCCACATTTTACCCAATCTAGCACTAAGGTAGCAGAAAAAATCGCTCCTGTCAACAAACGGCATTTTTCCGGGCAAGAATTTCAGTTAGAAAATTCATATTTGCGAGCGATTGTAGACCCGGAAACGGGAAATTTATCTAGCTTAGTTCACAAGCCATCCCAACGGGAAATCTTCGATAAAATCGGTGGGAATCGATTGCAATGCTTCCGCGATGACGGGCAATATTGGGATGCGTGGAATATCGATCCGAACTATCAACAACACCTCCTCTCGGAGCCGACCTTACATCGAATTGAATGGATCGAACGGGGCGAAGTGCGCCAGCGAGTGCGGGTGGTGCGACGGTGGGGAAACTCGCAATTCTGCCAGGATTACATCCTCGACCTCGATTCCCCCGTCCTCGAAATTGCCAATACGGTCGATTGGCAGGAACGCCACGTTTTGGTAAAAGCGGCATTTGGCGCTCACAACCTAGATGCGGATTTTGCCACCTACGAAACTGCGTGCGGGGCGATCGCCCGTCCGACTCGCCCTCAAACCCCGCGCGATCGCGCCAAGTGGGAAGTTCCGGCACTGGGCTGGGCGGATCTCACCGACCGTTCTGGCGACTTTGGCGTTAGCATTCTCGCCGATTGCAAGCACGGTTACGACGCCACCCCCTCCCAATTGCGCTTGAGCTTGCTGCGGGGATCGGAATGGCCCGATCCGAAGGCGGATTTGGGACGCCACGAATTTCGCTATGGGATTTATCCCCATGTCGGGGATTGGAAACAAGCGCAAACCCCTTGGTGGGGATGGAATTTCGATCGCCCCTTATTCGCGCGCGCCATCGCCGGATCGCCGTCGGGATCGCTGCCCCCGATCGCCACGTTACTCGATATTTCCAATCGCGCCATTGTTCCGATGGCATTGAAGCGATCGGAAGACGACCCGAATGTCTGGATTTTTCGCGGTTATGAAGGTTACGGCGAAACGGCAACCATTTCCTTGGGGGGCAAGGCGAATTTAACCGCTGGCAAAACCGTCGATCTGTTAGAGACTCCGACTGCTTTCGGACAGGGACAATTTCGAATCTTGCCGTGGCAAATAGTCAGTTTGAGCTGTCGGGTCGGGTAGCGAGATGCGATCGATTCCGTATTTGCGAATCGAGGCTTCGGCAGCGCGGGCGTCGCCGGGTTTGGCAAATAGATAGCCCTGACCGTAGTGGCACTGCAATTGCGCCAGTTGCGATCGCTGGTATTCCAATTCTACCCCTTCGGCAGTCACTTCTAAGCCCAAATCCCGCGATAGATTCACGATCGCCCGAACGATTTCGGAATTCTTGCCATCTTCGGCTAACACGCTGACAAACGAGCGATCGATTTTGAGCATATTGGTGGGAAAATGGTGGAGGTAACTGAGGGAAGAATAGCCCGTGCCGAAGTCGTCGATGCACGTTTGAATGTCGCGATCGCGCAATTGCCGCAACATATCCGTTGCCGTATCGGCATTTTCAATTAACACGCTCTCGGTGATTTCGAGTTTTAAATACCGTCCCGGCAGTCCGGTGTCGTGCAAAATTCGATCGACGCGATCGATTAAATCGGCTTGCGAAAATTGCCGACCCGAGAGGTTGGCGCTCACGGTTAAATGGGCGAATTGGGGAAATTTGCGGTGCCAGCAGCGCAGTTGCCAGCACGCCTGGCGCAACACGCGATCTTCGAGCAACACGATCGCCCCGGTTTCTTCGGCAATGGGAATGAACTGCCCCGGCGAAATTAGTCCCCGTTGGGGATGCTGCCAGCGCACTAATGCCTCGAACCCGTGTAAATTGCCCGTCGCCAGTTCCACGATCGGTTGATAGTACACCACGAATTCTCCCCGCTCGATCGCCCCCGGTAAATCCGTTTCCAATTGCAATCGAGTCAGGGTGAGTCGGTGCAAGTCGGGATCGAACATTTCGTGGCGGGCTTTACCCCGATCCTTGGCGCGATACATGGCAATTTCGCCGTCGCGCAACAGCCGGTCGGCGCGATCGTAACGGTTCGAACCCAAGGCAATTCCAATACTGGCACTGACAAAAACCCGGCGATTTTCTAAGAGCAACGGCGGTTTTAATGCCGCTTCGATCGCCCGAGCCACTTGCTTGGCTTCCTCCATACTGGAAATATCTTCGATTAAGATCGCGAACTCGTCGCCGCCCAATCTGGCTAAAGTATCTCCCGGACGCAACTGTTCGTTCAACCGCTGGGCGATCGCCACAAGCAATCGGTCGCCAGCCCCGTGTCCCAAACTGTCGTTAATGGTTTTAAATCGATCCAAATCGAGGAAGAGCAGGGCAAACAAATTGGCTTTGCGTCCGCGCGCCCGAATTAAGGCGTGTTCGAGACGATCGGAAAACAGGGTGCGGTTGGGCAATCCCGTCAGGGCATCGTGCAAGGCATCGTGGCGCAACTGATGCTCGGCTTGCTTGCGATCGCTCACGTCGTGACAGTTGACCACAATTCCCCCGACAGCCGGTAAATCCAGCAAATTGGTGGCGACGGCTTCCAACACGCACCACGTCCCCCGAGCGTGGCGCACCCGGTATTCAATTGGGGGTTGGCTGACATTGGGATTGGCAATGGCGCAATCGAGGATTCGCCGCACCGAACGGCATTCGTCGGGATGCACGTAGTTGAAACTGCGCCGACCTACGACGCGATCGGGAGCGTAGCCCAAAATACGTTCCACCGAGGGACTGACATACCGAATGGTTCCGTCGGCGTCGAGAATCATGGTGATATCGGTGGCATTTTCGATCAGGGCGCGAAATCGCTGTTCGCTCTGGCGTAACGCCATTTCGGCTCGCTTGCGATCGGTAATGTCGAGGCTGACGCCATCGATGACGATATCCCCGTTTTCCTGACGGGAGAAACGAGAGCTGTCGCGCAACCACTTAACCTCGCCGGAGGTGGCAATGACCCGATATTCGCGATGGCACGGTTGCAGGGTATGAATTCCCCGTTGCAAATGGCGATCGAAATCGGCGCGATCCTCGGGATGGACAGTATCGATCAGGCGAGCGGGATCGCTCATGGCTTCGTCGCGATCGATGCCGCTGGTTTCGATGACGCCCGCGCTAATGTAGGGTAGGGACATGCGACCGTCGGCGTGAAATACGGCGCGATACACCGATCCTGGAATATTTGCTGCCATGGTCGCCAAGTGTTGCTGGCTCTCCCGCAAGGCTTCTTCGGCTCGCTGGCGTTCGGCGAGTTCGGTTTGAGTGGTTTGGTAGAGTTGGGCTTGGTGGATGGCGATGGCGGCGCGATCGGCAATGGCGCGTACCAGCGAGAGATCCCCTTTGCTCCACTGACGGGGGCGATCGCACTGTTGCAGGGTAATGCCGCCTAAGTGAGCGTGTTGGTAAATCAGCGGCACGATCAGCAGCGCGCGCGTCCCCTGCGTTTCCATGTGCTGTCGTAGGGTTGGAGGAAGTTCGGCGTCGTCGCGACTGGCGATGGCGATTTCGCCTCGGGCTAAGATCGGCTCGTAATGTCGATAGCATTCGCACGATCGATCTAAAAAGCGTTCGGCGTCGGCGGTGTTGCGGCTGACACAGCGAACGATCGCCCCTCGGTCGGGATCGAGTTGGGCAATCCAGCTTCGACTGACGGCGAGAGCTTCGTGCAAGCGATCGACCGTGGTTTGCAACACGTCATCGAGGACGAGGGTTTCGCGCATGGCTTGCACGATTCGGTTGATAATGGCTTCTCGTTGTGCCGAGGCTCGGACGCGGGCGATCGCCTCTTGTTTTTGTCGCCGCAATTCAAACTCTTCGAGCGATCGCGCCAGGACGATAGGCAAGCGAAATAGCCGATCTTTAAGCACGTAATCGGTCATACCTGCTTTGATGCATTCGACTGCTGCTTCTTCTCCCAACGTTCCCGTCACTAAAATAAAGGGAATGTCTTGTTGGGAACGCCGCAGCAACTCTAAGGCGCGAAATCCGTTAAAACTCGGCAGTCGATAGTCCGACAGCAACGCATCGTAACGGTGGCGTGCTAGAAATTGCTCGCAGGCTTCCGAGGTATCGGCAATATCGTAATTGAAGGGAATTCCCGCCGTATCTAAAGCGATCGCGATCAGTTCGGCATCCTCGATCGCGTCTTCAACAATCAAAAGGCGTAAGGGACTCTCGGGTTGAGAAGGCGTCAAACAACGCTCTAACATAATCTCAGTCCTTTAGTTCGGCGGTTCGGGTGCAGTTGCAATTTGGGCTAAGCTCTCAAAAGAACCAAGGCTCGATCCTCGAATTTATCCACGACCACGGATACTTTTTCAAAAACATAAAAATTCTTGCCTCCAGTATAGCTAACCTCTATAATTTTCCCGCTTCAACTCGCGCGATCGCCCCCCATGGCAACGGCACGGGCACTCAAGCAGTTTGGATAGTAACTGATTGGCAATGTCGGGCTGGGGAAAGCGGTTTAATCCTACATTAAACGATTAATCAATTGAAGCATTATCGATCGCACTTTCCATTTCATTTAAGATTTACTTTTCGCCCGATCGGCAGGCGCAACCGAAGTTAAGGTGGCTCCCCGCTCGATCCACCCCGATGAGTCAACTGTAGCGAGAACGCCCGTTTGCGTATGACCGAATTTTCGTTTCAACAACGATAACAAGTTCGCGTCGCGTTTGCCTGTATCCGGGTTAACTTCAATATTGAGACAGCGACCGATGGGTTCGCCCACGGTCAATCGTACCGATCCGACTTGCAATTCCCGTCCTACCCACTCGAATTCCGACCACGGCTCGACTCCCTCGACGACGAGATTGGGACGAAAGCGTCGCGGGTCGATCTCGATTCCGGCAACTTGCGAGAGGTCGTCGAAGGTGGCTTGGGAGATAATCGAAACATGGGTGTGGTGCCGATCCGGATAGCGACTGTCTCCCGATCGCGTTCCCACCAACCGCACTGGCGCTTTCTGGGGATGGCGCGCGCCGGGATTGGGGGTTAAGGTGGCAATGTAGTCGCTGAAGAAGCGGTCGAGGCGATCGCGTCCGGTGTCGGTGTCGGCGACGAGTACTTCTCGTCCGTCCTGGCTTACGCAGAGGCGATCGCGATCCCAGTCGTAGCGACATTCTAGGGCAGCTAATCCCGACCAGTCATTTTGGACGGCAAAGTATTTTTTGGATCGCCACGAGATCGCTCGATTGGTGTCGTCGGCGGTATCGGCAAACAGCAGTGCAAAGGCGCGATCGCCTCGAATGCCGCGATTGACCTCCAACCACGCGCGATCGACCGACTGAGGGGTCAATCCTTTGATCGGATGGACGAATAATTGTTTGACCGTGGCTCGAATCATACCAACACATACCGATTGACTTCGAGATTAACAAGTTTCGAACGATCGCTCGAAGGACTACAATCAAATAATAAAATCATCTACCCGTCTGCTAAATCGGATACGACGTTTTCCCGAGGATTGTGGCGATCGCGATCTGGGACGGTTCGGTTAGGTAAACCGCACTTGCCAGCGATCGATTCGGCGATCGTCGCCCGTGGGGAACGACGAAATTGGCGGGTAAAGGTTTCTCATTGGAGGCGGGTTTGACCCGCGATCGGGGAGGGGTTCCAGGGTGCTTTGTCTTCTCGGCGCGATCTAGAATTCTTGCAGTTCGGATAATACGACTCGCCATCTCTAGCCCCCTAAAGTAAAAATTAATATCGAAAATAGTTACATCTCCAAGGTCTAGCGATCGCTACAACGCATTCACTCCACGACGCGCGTCAATCTCGTTCAATTCCATCATTACGATACAAAAAGGAGACCGAACCACTATGCGGATTGCACAAGTTTCGCCTCTGTGGGAACGGGTTCCTCCCCCCGGTTATGGCGGGATCGAACTCATTGTGGGTCAATTAACCGACGAACTCGTACGACGGGGACACGACGTCACGTTATTCGCCTCGGGAGATTCTCAAACCCATGCCCGTTTGGAGTCCGTTTGTCCCACTGCGTTGCGTCTCAATCGGGACGTAAAAGAGCCTGCCGTTTACGAAATGCTGCAATACAAAAAAGTCCTCGAACGAGCAGGCGAATTCGACATCATTCACTTCCACAACGGGTTTTCGGCACTGCCCTGGGCGCAATTGATTAAAACGCCGACAATTCACACCCTTCACAACGGCTTTACGCCCGAAAATTGCCAACTCTTCCAACAGTATCGCGACCAATCGTTGATTAGTATTAGCAATGCCCAACGCCACGGCGAACCGACGCTCAACTACGTTCGCACCGTGTATAACGGCATCGAACTGCAAAACTATCCATTTTGGGCGCAACCCGCCAAGCCGCCATACTTGGCATTTTTAGGACGGCTCTCCCCGCAAAAAGGTCCTCACCTCGCCATTGAAGTTGCGAAAAAAGCCGGGTTGCCGTTAAAATTGGCTGGGAAAATCGATGAGGTGGATCGCGAATTTTTCGACACTGAAGTTGCCCCCCATCTCGACGGTACGAATATCGAGTATTTAGGCGAACTCACCAACGCGCAAAAAGCCGAATTGCTCGGCAACGCCGCCGCCACTTTATTCCCGATTACCTGGGAAGAACCGTTTGGATTGGTGATGGTGGAATCGATGGCGACTGGAACTCCCGTGATTGCTGCCAATCGGGGATCGGTGCCGGAAGTCATCGCCGATGGCAAAACGGGTTTTGCGTGCAATAGCGTTGAGGAAATGGTGGCAGCTATTCCCCCAGCCATGTCGCTCAACCGCCAGCACTGTCGCGATTTCGTCGGACGTTACTTTAGCGTCAACGCCATGGTCGATAAATACGAAGCGGCGTATCAAAAGGTGTTAGCCGACAGCCTCTCGCGCAACGGACACCGCCACGAGACTCGAATTGCAGCGTAATCGCGATCGCTCGCACGATTTTTGAGGAGAAAATCCCATGAAAATTTGCCCTTGCTGCGGATCGACCTTACTACGTCATGTCGGTCGCCGCGATCTCTACTGGTTCTGCACCGCCTGTCGCCAAGAAATGCCAGTGTACGACAGCTTGCTCTCCCAACTTCCGGTGGGTCATCGCCGGTCTGCAAACACCACGGCGTAAATCCTTTTCTAACTAAATAATCATAATAGGCAAAAGGGCAAGAACTTTTTGCCTTTTCTATTGCCGATTTTGCCTGAAAACCATTTGCAGATTGCCACGATGAATTACAGCCAAGATCCCGCTGGTGCCGCGACTTTCATTCCCCGCCAGGTAGCCTCGGAAAGCCGCGCTCCCCGCGCCACCGACGATCCGGCACAACCGACCTTAACGATTAAGGATAACGATTTATTCGCGATTGTCGATCGCGCCGGAGATACCACCGTGAAATCCGGAGCGGTGACCGGACTGTTTTGCCGCGATACCCGCTTTTTAAGTCACTCGGAGTTGCAAATTGAGGGGCGATCGCCCGTTTTGCTCGGTAGCCGTGCCGATACGGGATCGTCTCTGTCGATTTATAGCACCAATCCCCCCATCGATTCCCGCTGCGATCGCGACAGCCTCGGGATCGTCCGCCGCATTGCCTTACGAGGCGCCCTCCTCGAGCGGATCGAGGTGACCAATTACAACCCCCACGCCATCCGGGTCGGTTTCAGCCTCCAATTCGACGCCGACTTTATGGACCTGTTTGAAGTGCGCAGCTACAGCGATCGGCGATCGCGCGGGGAACTGCTCGAAGCCCGGTCGCACCCCAAAAATGGTCTCATCCTCGCCTATCGCGGCTTAGACGAGTCCCTAATGACCGCTCGCATCGAATTTACGCCGCTCCCTCCCACTGAAATTCGCGACTACACCGCCACCTGGCAGCTCCACATTGGCAGCCACGAAACCCTGAGTTTCGGCTATCGGCTGTATCCCGAGATCGACGGTCGTCCCGCCTCTGAAGTCGAAGCCGCCGCCAACTTAGACGCCGCCATCGCTGCTTCCCAATCCGACCGTGAAGCGTGGGAGCGACAAATTGCCCGGATTCGCACCGACCGGGTGGATCTCAACCGAGCGATCGAACAAGCGGAACGGGATATCTTTTTGCTGTTGCAATCGTTTGGGGAGCAGAAGGTGCTGACGGCGGGGGTTCCCTGGTTCTCGACTCTATTCGGTCGCGATGCCTTAATTGCCGCCTCGCAAACCTTGATGTTCGATCCGGCGATTGCCCGGGATACCCTGATCGTGCTGGCGAAGTACCAGGGATCGCGCGATCGCGATTGGCACGACGAAGCTCCCGGCAAGATTTTACACGAAATGCGGTTCGGGGAGATGGCTCGGTGTCGGGAAATTCCCCATACCCCCTATTACGGCACCGTAGACGCCACGCCGTTGTGGTTGATGCTCTATGCCGATTATTACGCTTGGACGGGCGATCGCGACACCCTCGACCGCCTGTGGCTCCACGCGATCGCGGCGATAGAGTGGATCGACGCCGAATGTGCCGAAACCGGCTATCTGGCATACGAACGCCGTTCCTCCGGCGGGATCGACAACCAAGGCTGGAAGGATTCGGGGGATTGCATCGTTGATGCTAAAGGTAAAATCGTCGAAGGACCGATCGCCCTGTGCGAAGTGCAGGCTTACGTTTACGCAGCGAAGCGGCAAATGAGCGAATTGGCGCGGTTGCGAGGGGAAACCGAACGAGGCGATCGCTGGCAACAGGAAGCGGAAGACTTGAAACAGCGGTTCAACCGGGATTTCTGGGTCGAATCCCGTGACTATTGTGCTTTGGCATTAGACGGAGACGGTCGTCCGGTGGACAGCATTACCTCCAATCCCGGACACGGCTTGCCGTTGGGGATTTTCACGCCGGAACACGCCGACCGGGTGGCCGCTCGCCTGCTCCAACCGGACTTGTTTAACGGTTGGGGAATTCGCACCTTAAGCAGTCAGTCTCCCGCGTACAATCCCATCGGCTACCATCTCGGGACGATTTGGCCCCACGATAATGCGTTGATTGCAGTGGGATTGCGATCGCGCGATCGCGTCGAGTCTGCGTTTGAGGTGGCGCGGGGGATTTTCGATATGATTCAATACCAAGAGGATCTGCGTCCGCCGGAGCTATTCTGCGGTTACGACCGTCAAGGCGATCGCGCTCCCGTCCGCTATCCCGTCGCCTGTTCGCCGCAAGCCTGGGCCACGGGTAGCATTTTTCAACTGTTGCAAACCACCCTCAATCCAATTCCGGATGCGGAAAACAACCGTTTGACCTTAGCGAAACCGATGCTTCCATCGTGGTTGCAAACTCTATCGGTACAGCATCTCAAAATCGGAACCAGTTATGTGGACGTGTATCTAGAGCGAGTCGGGTCAGAAACGGCGTGTCGGGTGAGTCGGACTCAGGGAGACGTTCGAGTGGCGATCGAGTTTTAATTGTAGGGTGGGCATTAGCGATCGCGTAACAATTAATGCGATCGACTGACATTCACAATGCCCACCTTATAACTACTCTGGTAATCGATCGGGATCGATGCCTTGGGATCTGAGAAATTCTGCCAATCGCT
>CAYQUF010000064.1:17132-24101 GCA_964420595.1 uncultured bacterium | reverse complement strand
TTCAAACGGAAGACGGACGGATCTTGCTCGGAACCCAGCGGCGTCAAACCGCGATCGCTCCAGCGACCGATTTCGTTTGTCCGTCGAATCAGTCGGAATCGCAAGTCAGTTCCGATTAAACGATCGCCACATAATAAACTTGCAAACCTCACCGCTCCCGAGCGATCCCGCAGCGGAAAATCGAACGATCGCGTTGTTCCACTATATCTAGGGGAGCGGTCGAGCGATCGGCAGCAAACAACGCTAGATATGGAACGAATGGCGCGATCGCGGTGTATTCTAGATAACACCATATTATAAAATCTATGTCGGTATAAAAATAGCGATGGTTCGACCCGCGCCATTGCGAACAATCCCCGTAACCCCCGACCAACGGGCATCCGCAGGGGCGATCGCGTCAATTTCGATGGGCACGACTGCCTAGATCGATCGCTCGAACTCCGAGGGTTTGACGTGCCTTTCGCCTCAAAAGTAGGCGATACGTTTTACCGAATTAGAGTTGAATCAAACTCGGGAGTCGCGATCGCTGTTTCGATTTAGATCTCAAATCGTGACTTTCCTAAACTGGATTCAAGTCGAGCATCTTTTATTTTTGAGTAGACATAAATAAATATATTAAACCCAATAAAATAACCAAAAAATTGACTTAATTAATAATAGAGAAATAGGGGCGATCGCGAGGAAATCGGAAAGCGCCTCTCAAGCCGTTAAAGCCTGAAAGCACCGAATAACAGTCATTTTGGCGATTCTTTGCCAGCTCCGCGCCAGGGCTTGCATCATCGCGGCAGTTGGTATATCATACAAAATCCTAGAGCCTTTACAGTTTTGACAAAACATAGCAATCGTGCAATTTGTACGAAATTCAAAAACTCTTATTTTTGCTTTATCAATTTAATCAATAATGCAATTGACTTGTAAACTTTTCCGTTCGACTCTATTTTAATTAATCCATTGATGGATACCGAAAATATTCGATTCTTCCCGAACCGGGGGCAACGCGCTCCCACATAATCTCTGGCAATCGGGCAACCTTGTCTGATTTTTCCGTTTCATGTTTCGTCTCAACAAAACATCGCCCTCGTTCCCGTGCGAGCGCGATAGTGAAGGGTTGTTTTTTCAAATTTTCAGTACATTATGGCTAGCGTCGCGAACACGTCCACACTCTCCCCCATCGCCAGTAACGCCCAAGTACTGCGCGATCGCGCCCTTCCCACCGATTCCCCCTTGCAGGAGGTGTCCAAAACCCACCCCTGTCCCCACTGCGGGAAACCCGACTGGTGCTATCGCCTCGGAGAACTGAGTGCGTGCAAGCGTGAAGCTCCCCCCGCATCGGGATGGCAAAAAACCGCTCGCTGCGATCGCGAGGGAACCCCCTACTACGCGCCAGTTCCAGTCCCATCCCAACCCAAAGACCCCCGACCCAGACAAATTCGCGCCTGGGACTATCCCGCTCGCAACGGATCTCGCCTGGTGCGGGTGTTACGCATCGATAACGGTCAGGGTCAGAAAAAAATCTGGCAGCAACACTGGGATCGCCAGCGTTGGAGAAACGGCTTAAAGAAAGTCCACCGCGCCGATATTCCAATTTACCGCTACGCCGACATTCGAGAGGCGATCGCCGCCGGAAAACCCATTTTCATCGTGGAAGGGGAACCCTGCGCCGAAGCCTTGTGGACATTGGGACTCGCCGCCACCTGTAACATCGGCGGGTCGGGGAAATGGAAAGACACCGATGCAGCCGATCTCAAAGGGGCAAAAGTAGTCATTTGTCCCGATCGCGATCGCGCCGGAATCCAACACGCCACCACCGTTGCTAAATACTTTCGGGACGCCAAATGGCTGTGCGCCTTCCCCGAATCTCCCATTTGGCAAAATTTACCGTCCGGTGGGGGCTTAGACGTGGCAGACTGGATCCGAGACTATCGGCTCGATGCCGACACGATTCTATCCCATTGTATGGATTTCGAGTCATTTTGCCGCCAACTCGGATGGGAGCCGCAAGCCAGTGGCGAACCGTTTGGGAATGTCGAAATTCCCGATTCCTTCGATCCCAAAACCGAGTTTACCCAAGAAGCTCTTAGCACCCTCTACGGCGACAAACCCTGGATTTGCGTCAACAACCAACTGTATTACTGGAGTCGCACCCACTACAAACACAGTCCCAAAGTCGTAGAAATGCGGCGGTTGCGGGATTTTTGCAACTCCTATCCCGTCACCAACAAAAACGGCGAAGTCCGCTTTCCCTACGCCAAACCTTCGAAGGTGAAAGAAGTCTTCGAGTGGGTCAAACTCAGTTTGGGGATCGATCCGTCCTTAATTAATCCGCCAGGGGTCAACTGTACCAACGGCGTGTTGAAAATCGAGTGGTACGGCGCGCAACCGGTGCCGAAATTATATCCCCACGATCCGTCGATGTATTACCTGTACGAACCGGCGGTCACCTACAATTTGAATGCGGATTCGACCGATTGCGATCGCCTCTTGGAAGTCCTCGACCCGCCCCAACGGGAAATTTTTCTGCGTACCATCGCCGCTTCCCTCGATTTAAAGACCGTGCGCCGCTATAAAGGTCGCCTAGTCCGCGCCTTGCTGCTCAAAGGGGACGGAAATAATGGCAAAGATACCCTCCGCGAAGCCGTGGCGGGACTGTACGGCTATCAGGGAATGACCGCCGCCACGTTGTCCGATTTCCAACAATACGATCGCGGGCGCAAATTTCCCCTCGCCAAACTCGCCAACAGCCGGATTAACTGGGCGTCGGAAAACGCCAACCTGGGCAAATTGGATCGGGTGCAGAGTCTCAAATCGTGGATTACTGGCGACACCCTTAGCATCGAGAGCAAAGGTCGCGACGAGATCGAAATCGAGCCGGTGGGAGTGGGACTGTTTAATATTAACGATACCCCCAACATCGAAGCGTTAATGGAGGCGGTGCAAAGTCGCTATGCGATTTTAACCTTCGACAAAACCTTTAAAATTGGAGCCGACCCGACCCAAGCGGAAGTCGAAGCCGACCCCCGGTTTAAATACGACCCGCAATTCGTGCGATCGCGCGTGCTTCCCGCCTTGTTAAACCGGGTGTTGCGGGCGCTGTCCGACCTGATGCGCCACGGGATCGATTATACGCCGACCAACGCCACCCTCGCCGAGATCCAGCGGGACGCCAACCACCTGATCGCGTTCGCTCAGGATATGAAATTGGGATATCGCGCCGGATGCAAGACCTACGTTCGCGAGATTTGGGAGCCGCTGAAAGCCTGGTACGTCGCCAGCGGAACCCTCGATATCGAAACCACCGCCAGCGGGAAGCCGAAACATATCTGGTACGAGCAACCGCGACGGAGCGATCGCAACGTGAAAGCACCAAACCAAGTCATCGGGCGATTTTTAACCATTTTTCCCAAAGCCAAACGCGGTTGGGACGATCGCGGATTTTATTTAGAGGGAATTGGGTTTCACTCGGCGTTCGAGAGCGAATAGGTGGCGATGCGATTGCGTCCGCTGGCTTTGGCATGGTATAAGGCGCGATCGGCAGCTAAAATTAGCGTATCCGGCGAGCCATCTGGCTGGGGAATTCCGCTAGCGACCCCAAAACTGAGGGTAAGGCGATCGCTAATTTGGGATCGCTCGTGGGGAATTCGTAACGCCGCGATCGCGGTTTGGATAAATTCGGCGATACAGACAGCGCCGCTTTCATCGCTACCGGGTAACACAATTGCAAATTCTTCGCCCCCGTAGCGTCCGACAAAATCTTTGGGACGTTTCAGCGTTACATCGATCGCTTGCGCTACCTGTTTTAAGCAATCGTCCCCCGCCAGGTGTCCGTAGCGATCGTTGTACTGTTTAAAATAATCGACATCGAGTAATATTAACGACAGGGATTTGTGCGATTGGGCGTGAGATTGCCATTGCTGTTGTAAAAACTCGTCGAAACAGCGGCGGTTGGGGACTTGAGTTAACCCGTCCAAATTGGCAAGTCGGTTCAGCTCCAATTCCATGATTTTGCGAGTCGTAATGTCGCGCAAGGTAATGGCGACTCCATCGTCCAACTTGACCACAATCGCGTGAAACCAGCCGCGAAAGTTGTCGGTTTCGTAGTAAAAATCTTGCTTGAGCGGCGTTCCCGTCTCGACCACGCTCACCAGTGCGTCAAAGACGCCAAACTCGAAACCATCGAGCCAAGTTTTAACGTAAAGGCGATCCAGCGACGTTTCGAATTGCTGGCTTAAAACTTGGGTAATCACGGGATTGACCACAGTACAGCGGAAATCCTCGATTTTGCCCGCACTGGAATTGCGAACTGCCTGCAATGCAGCAATTCCGTCGAGAGAACTGTTCAACACGCTGGCTAAAACAGTGCGCGATTTGTGCAAACTGGCTTCAATTTGCTTGCGCTGTTCGATTTCTCGTGCTAATTTTTCGTTCTGTTCGAGCAGTTTGACCCGCAGCGATCGCAAGTACAGGTGATTTTCCACCCGCGCCAGCACTTCGATCGCGTTAAAGGGTTTGGTGATATAATCGACGCCACCGACTTTAAACGCTTTGACTTTATCGAGACTTTCGTCGAGGGCACTTAAAAAAATAATCGGAATATCGCGCGATCGCTCCTCGGCTTTGAGCAACTCGCAGACCCGATAGCCATCCATCGACGGCATGACGATATCGAGTAAAATCAGGTCGGGGCACTCGGACAACGCGGTTTCATAGGCAGAGTCTCCAGTCAGGGCGACCAATACTCGATACCCCTGTTTTGAGAGCAGTTGGGTCAGCAGGGTGATGTTGGTTGGCGCATCGTCTGCTATCAAAATTTTGGCTCTCGACTCGTCTCCTACATTTCGCTCCATGTTCGAGAATTCATCCGTTGCGTTCATAATTTTAGTGTATCGAATAATTTCAGTCAAAGAAATTACCAAACTAACCGGATCGGGCAATATTGCTAGTGTAAGCTTAGAATCGCTCCATTTTAAGTCTGGATTCGGAACATTATTTTAGGGTGCGATCGTCATTATCATTCGACAGTCTCTCAGAAGATTGTTTATCCTAGTCTAAATTTAACGATCGATGGGTTTAATGAATTGGTTTGCACGCATTCAACCGCAAAATATCCGAGAGCAGAGGACGCAGTTACCGAAGGCATTAGTTGCGGGCATCGTCGCAGTTTGTCTGTTGCCTATGTTACTAAGCGAACTCGGAATTGACTTCAGTTCTCCACCACTCCCGACCTATCCGGGTGCAATTGACGGGATTTATTCCGGTAACATTGCCGATTCCCTCCATCGGACGCTAGCGGGTAGTTTCACGCATACTCTACTGGAATGGAGCGCATTTTGCACGGCAATTTTTACCGTCGTGCTTGCCTTTGCGTATTTTGCCATCGATCGCGACGTTACCACTCCCATTATTGCCGTGGCGCTGTTTTGTGCCGGGTGCATGGATGCCTTTCATACCTTAGCTGCCGATCGCCTGATCGAGGGCATTGCCGACAATCGCAATTTAATTCCTTTCACTTGGGCATTGTGTCGATTGTTTAACATCATTTTGACCTTAGTTGGCGTCATCTTTTTTCTGATCGTCAAACCCAAACACTGGCGCGGAAACGTCACTTTGGTTGCCATGGTCAGCCTCGGTTTCGGCGCGATCGCCTATGGAACGATTCGCCTTTGCGCCACGCGCGATCGCTTGCCCGACACCATGTTTCCCGATGCCTTAATTACCCGACCGTGGGATGTTTTCCCCCTGATTCTATTCGCGATCGCCGGACTGTGGATTTATCCGCGCTTTTACCGACACTATCCCAGTTTATTCTCTCACTCTCTCATTATCAGTACTTTTCCCAATGCAGCGACGCAAGCGTACATGGCATTCGGCTCGGTCGCCTTATTCGATAACTACTTTAACGTCGCCCATTTTCTCAAGATCGTGGCGTACCTCGTGCCGCTATCGGGATTGATTTTAGACTATATTTATACCCACCATCGGGTGAAGCGAATTAATAAATTACTCTCCCGAGAAATTGGCGAACGCGAACGGGCGCAAGCCTCCCTGCAAGAGAGCGAGCAAAAACAACGAGACAAGTCGCAACAGCTCGAACGAGCCTTGCAAGAACTCCAACGCACTCAAACCCATCTGATTCAAAGCGAGAAAATGTCGAGTTTGGGACAACTCGTGGCGGGGGTTGCCCACGAAATTAATAATCCCGCCAACTTCATTCACGGTAACATCACCCACGCGCAAGCCTACACGCAAGATTTATTGGGATTGGTGCGCTGCTATCAGGAAGACTACCCCGAGCCAACGCCCAAAATTCAACAAGAGATCGAGGCGATCGAACTCGATTTTTTGCAAGAAGATTTTCCAAAATTGCTCGCTTCCATGAAAGTCGGCACCGATCGCCTGCGTCACATCGTTACCTCGCTGCGCCACTTTTCTCGCTTGGACGAATCGGAGCAAAAAGACGTAGACTTACACGAAGGAATTGACGGTTGTTTGATGATTTTGTACAACCGTTTAAAAGCCAAACAAGATCGCCCCGAAATTGAGGTGGTCAAACAATACGGTCAACTGCCCCGAGTCGAGTGCTATCCGGGACAGCTCAATCAGGTGTTTATGAATATTCTCACCAACGCGATCGACGCCCTAGAGGATCGAATGGCTGCCGAATCGGACTCATTTTCGGCGCGAATTTCTATTTGCACTGAAGCGGTGAAATCAGACTGGGTTGCCATCCGAATTGCCGATAACGGCTCGGGAATTCCAGAGGAGGTCGTGCAGCGCATTTACAATCCCTTTTTCACCACCAAACCCGTCGGAAAAGGGACGGGAATGGGATTGGCGATTAGCTATCAGGTGGTGGTCGAGCGTCATGGCGGTTGGTTGGAGTGCGCCTCGGTGCCGGGAGCGGGAACGGAGTTTACAATCGAGATTCCGATCCATCCCCTCGCCAAGCAGTCGCGACCGACCGTTTGACAG
>CAYQUF010000064.1:0-17032 GCA_964420595.1 uncultured bacterium | reverse complement strand
CCATCCCCTCGCCAAGCAGTCGCGACCGACCGTTTGACAGCCCGATGGATGACTTCAAAAAAACTCGCCATGCTCTGTTAACTTGAAAAGGAGCGTTACGATCGCCGTATGACCCCAACTGATGCTCGCGACGCGCTTGTCTTGCGTCCCAATCTAACCATCGATCGCCAACAACTGGTCGAACTGTGCGATCGTTGGCAGATTGTCGAACTAGCTCTGTTCGGTTCCGTCCTGCGCGATGACTTCCGAAGCGACAGCGACATCGACCTACTCGTGACCTGGGACGATCGCAGCCGTTGGACGCTCCTCGACTTCGCTCAAATGCACGACGATCTCGCCCAACTCTTCAATCGCCCGGTCGATTTGGTCAGCAAGCGCGCGATCGAACAGAGCGACAACCCCCTCCGTCGCACTGCGATTCTCCAAACCGCACAACCGCTGTACCGGAAACAATGACCGATCGCGATCGCCAATCTCTGCTCGACATTATCAACTCTGCGACTCTCGTTGCCACCTATCTCGACGGTAAAACCCAGTCTGACTTCAATCGCGATCGAATGCTCCAAGACGCGATCGTGCGCCGCATTGAAATTGTTGGCGAAGCAGCGACCCGAGTATCGCCAGCAGCTCGCGACGAGATCGAGGCTGTTTCCTGGACGCAAATCATCGGGATGAGAAATATCGCGATTCACCAATACGATCGCGTCGATCTCCAACTCGTCTGGCAAACGGTTACGGTGGCTTTACCATAACTTGCCCGCAATCTCGAACCTTACGTTTAACCCGTCCCCCTTGTGGTGCGCCTCGCCACAAACCGCCAAATTTCGCCCGCGATTAATACCACAGACGTACCGCCGATAATGGCAATCCATTCTTGCCACGACAGGGGAACGGTGCGGAAGACGCCCCCGCCAAATTGCACGATGAGCACTTGTCCCAACAGAATCGCCAGGGCAATGGCTAAAAAGCTCTTGTTATTGGCTAAATGCCCGACAATGGAATGATTTAATCCGAAGCACTTGGCATTAAAGAGGTTCCAGAATTGCAGGAGAACAAATGTTGTAAAAAATAGCGACAACTCGCGATCGCTGACGATCCCGTCTTGCTGGATAGCGAGCAAAAATCCCGTCAATCCCACTAGAAACACGGGGGCGACAGTGACAATCTGCCGTGCCATGGGCGACGAGATAATAAACGCTTGCGGATCGCGGGGCGGATCGCGCATCACGTCTTCATCCGGCGGTTCGGTCGCCAGGGCGAGGGCGGCAAACGTATCCATAATCAGATTCACCCACAGCAGTTGCGTCACCGTGAATGGCAAATCGACGCCGATAAACGGTCCGAGTAGCGCTAAACCGCAAGCTGCCACGTTAATGGTCAGTTGAAATAAGATAAATTTTTGAATGTTTTGGTAGAGCGATCGCCCCCAAATAATTCCCAGCTCGATACTCTTAAACGAACTGTCTAACAGGATAATATCGCTGGCTTCTTTCGCGGCACAACTGCTATTTTGCCCCATCGCCAACCCCACTTGCGCCTGATTCAACGCCGGCGCGTCGTTGGTGCCATCTCCGGTCATGGCGACCACTTCTCCCTGGTGCTGTAGCAGTTTGACTAAATGCTGCTTGTCAATCGGACGCGCTCGCGCCAGTACCTTTAACTGCTTCGCCGCCGCCGTGGCTGCCTTGTCGTCTAACTGACCGAATTGTACCCCCGTCATGTAGCAATCGTCCGGATCGCGATCGTCGATCAATCCCACCTGACGGGCAATTTCTTGCGCGGTTTTGAGGTTGTCGCCCGTAATCATTTTGACATCGATTCCCGCTTGGCGACAGGCAGCGATCGCCTCGGGAACGTCGGAGCGAATCGGATCGGCGATCGCCACAAACCCCAGCCAAGTCATGCGATCGAGGGATGCGTCAATGGTAATGCCCTCGCGATAGTGGGCGTCGTCGAGATAGGCAAAGCCCAGCACGCGCATCCCCCGACTTTGGTAGTGCGCCAATTGCGCCTCGATCGCCTGCGGGTCGGATAGGGGTTGCACCCCCTCCGCCGTCAGTTGCTGCGAACAGCACGAGAGCAATAGCTCGGGCGCGCCTTTGAGATGCAGCACGTTGCGACCGGTCAGCGGCGAAACCCCCAATGTCGCCATGTACTTGCGTTCGGTGGAAAACGTCCACTGGCGCGCCACCGGAAAGTCGTTGCGGCGATCGATATAGTCGATACCGCACTCGTCGAGCCACAGCAACAGCGCCCCTTCGGTGGGATTGCCCAAGGGACGTACCGGTTCGTCGGGGGCGTAGTGCAAGTTCGCCGTACTGTTGACGCAGATGGCTTCAATGGCTCGCATTCCCGCTTCGCTGTGCAAGTCGGGTAACTCGGCGTGGTGAAGGCGCATCTGGTTGAGGGTGATGGTTCCGGTCTTGTCCGAGCAGATGACGGTCGCCGCTCCCACGGTTTCGCAGGCGTGCATCCGCCGCACCAAGTTGTTGTCGGCGGTCATTTTCCGCATACTGTAGGCGAGGCTGAGGGTAACGCTGAGTGCCAATCCTTCTGGCACGGCAACGACGATAATCGTGACGGCGATGGTAAAGTACGTTAGCAGGGTCGCGGCTGCCTCGGCGGGCAACCAGTTACCGACCGATGCGGGCAGCCAACCGAAACCGAGTCCTGCCACCGTTCCCCCGGCAAAGATTGCTCCTCCCGCCGCGAAAGTGACCAGCCAGCCGCGCCAGCGATCGCTCTCTAATCCCCACGGCAAGCGAATCTCGCGCCCGACCAGTTCCAAGCCATCGTTAATAATCGGCAGCCAGACCCGCACGAATGCCACGCTGGCGCTGAGGGCGACCAGTCCCGTGAAGTACCACTGTCCGGCGGTAAGGGCGAGTTCTCCCGTCAGCACCCCCTGCATCACCAATGCCAGATCGATCGCCACGGCGACGAGCAATCCCACCACGCCGATCAGTTGGCTCAGTCCTTGCAATTGGCGGTTGAGGGGGGTCTCTTCCTCGGTGTCTTGGGTGGCGGCGCGAGCGGTCTGCCCGATTTCGGTGCGATCGCCCACCGCCGTCACCGCTAGAATTCCGTGTCCGTCTACCACGAAACTGCCGCGAAACAGGCGATCGATCGGATAGGCGCGATCGGGGTCGCTCTCGAAGTCGGGACTACCTTTGGCGACCTTTTCGACGGGCGGTTCTCCCGTTAAATTGGCTTCGTTAACCCGCAGGGAAACCGCTTCTAAAATTTCGCCATCGGCAGGGATTTCTTCGCCCATTTCCACTAAAACAATGTCGCCGACGACAATCTCTTTTTTGGACACGGTGGTATAAGTGCCATCGCGAATCACATTCACGGGCACGTCATCGTCGGCTTGATTGAGAATGTCGAATTCTCGATTGGCTTGATATTCGTTAAAAAAGGCGATCGTGGTGGCTAAGAGAATCGCCACGATAATCCCCAATGCTTCGACATACTCGCGGTTGCAAATTCCGACCCCCAAGGCGATCGCGGCGGCAATGGTTAAAATTCGAATCGCCGGATCGTCAAACTTTTCGAGCCACAGCGTCCACCACGGATCTCGCTCGGGCGGTTTGAGAACGTTGTTGCCGTATTGTTGGCGGCGAGCTTCGATTTCGGTCGAACTCAACCCTTGAAATTTGAGATGGGGCTGGTGTCGTTCTCGCGCTGAGATCGTGCCTTTCATTAGTGTTGTTTCTCGATCCGTACGTTTCAAAAAAAACAAATCGAACTGGCGCGCGGGGAGAACGATCGAACGCTGCCAGTCTTAATGAAGCCTATTGAGAGGTCTCATTTAGATTGCCCCCAAACGCTTCAAAAATGGGAATTTCGGTCGAACGCGATTGCAATTTTGAGTGTTATCGCTTGGGTTCGATCGCTGAATTTTAAAGGTTAATCTTATTTTAGTTTAGGTTCGATCGCCCGTCCGTTGAATTCGTCAATTTAGGGATTCGAGAAATTCGAGCAAACCTAATTCTCTGACTTGCCCGAATTTTAACATATTCCGTTCGCCCCTCAGTTTGCCGGGCAGCTAGTATGGGGCGATCGCGCGTTTCTGGCGGCGCTCATGAGGTATTGATGCACCACATATCGCGCCCGCGAGTTTTGGCTTGATACAAGGCTCGATCGGCGGCAATGACTGCTTCGATCGCCGAGGTTTCCAAATCGGCGACGCAGGTACAAACTCCCAAGCTCACGGTCACCGAGCCAGTGGTGCCGTCAGAGTGAACCACTTGCAGCGCCTTCGCCGCCAGTCGGATGGTTTCGGTCACCCGTACCGCCGTTTCCAGTTCCGTATCGGGCAGCACCAGCACGAACTCTTCGCCGCCGTAGCGAGCCAACAGGGAATTCGCCGGATCCACCAAGCCGCTATCGACCGTAGTACACGCGATCGCCCGAGACAGTTGGCGCAAGCACTCGTCCCCGGCGACGTGACCGTAAGTATCGTTGTACGCCTTAAAAAAATCGATATCGAACAAAATCACCGACAGTGGCTCCCCCGCGATCGCCGATCGCTGCCAGGACGAGTGCAGGTATTCGTTAAACCCGCGCCGATTCGCCAGTTGGGTCAGCTCGTCGATATTTACCAGCCGCGCCAGATCCCGCTCGGTTTCCGTTAGCTGCACGACACTGTCGGGTTCGGCGGTCAGTGTCTCTTTCAACACGGCGCGAAAATACTGGCGGTAGAGGTAACAGCTCGGCTGGCATTCATTTCCCCATCGCTGTACCAATCCCAATCCCTGCAACCGATTGGCGATCGCCGGATCGAGGGCGACTGGCTGATTCGATCGCGTCACTCGCGCAAACGCCGCCGCTAAATCCGGATAGCACTGCAAATTTTGCCACAGCCGTCGCAGGACATCGCCGTAGAGTCCTCGCTCGGCGATCGGATCGGCAATAATCTGCTCGAGGGTCACCGATTGGCGGGCAATTTCGTACAGCGTCAGGCGCACCAGATAAGGATGTCCCCCCACCAGTGCCATCAATCGAGTCACGTCTCGTTCCGACCAATGGAGTCCGTGTCGCCGCGCCAATTCCCGAACTTGAGCGGCATCGAAGGGAGGCAATTCCCACGACAGTCCCACGTTAAACAGCGATTGATGGGGGTCGAGGGACAAGTACGCTTCGGTCGAATGAACCGCGATCGCTCGGAACTTGCCCCAATGGTAGCTGCGATCGTCGCCGTAGTGGGCTTTCTCGTACCAGGCGCGCAACAGTCCGAAAAAATCGGTGGCGATATCGGGATAGCGAAACAGGCGATCGAGTTCGTCGAGTCCCAATACCAGCGGCACGTCGAAGTGGGGCAAGATGTACTCTTCAAAATAGACCGTGGCATTGGAACTGCTGCCTAACATGTCGTCCCAATATTCGAGCAGTCGGTTGGGCAATCCCAGATGGCGGGTGACGCTGGCACAAAACCACTGCAAGAAGCGATCCGTGCTGGCGAACACCGAGGCGTCGGCGAGCTGACAGCTCAACGGCACCACTTGCGACCCAAAGGTGCGAGCGTGTTGCAAAATCCGAGCCATGAGGGAGGTTTTTCCCATTTGACGCGGGGCTTTAATCCGCACTAGCGCGCCGGGATGTTCGATGTGTTCGTAACAGCGGGTTTCGATCGGCGGGCGTTCGATGTAAAACGCCGAATCCAACGGAACCTGTCCCACCGGAAGTTTCAGCGTCGCAACTGGAACGGGTGGAACCAGGGTGATGTCGGACGATCGCGTCGGTAAGTTCATCCCCTGCGCGATGGCGCGGTTGAGGCGATCGCTTGAGTTGGCGGACAAACTAGGCGGCTTCGGCGGCGCGAACGATCGGGCGCGATCGCGAATGACCGTCGTAAAGTTGCTTTTGGTCACCTTCGTGCTAAACGCGCGAGAGAGCAACTGCCACAACCGCGCGCCGATGGCTTTGATGTATTCGTCGTCGTAGCCCGCTTCGATGGCGATTTGCTGGTACGTTTTACCCTCCCACGCACCTTGAAAAATTCGGGCTTGCAACTGGCTGAGCGATTTTGGATCCAATGCCACTTCGACGATGGCAATCGCCTCTTCGACACTCATTTGCACTCGGCACCCCAGTAAGTTAACTCCAGGCTGATTCATAGTTTTGATGGCATAACCCCAATGTCAGTACTATGCCGGATTTCGAGCGAGTGCGAAGCGATCGCTGTCCAAACTTCAAGGCGATCGTTGCAGGTTGCATTGATAGATCTCAATCCCTAACCAGAAGTGACGATCGCTTGGGTGAAAATGCGATCGCGATCGCATCGGCTCGACCGACTCGTGAGGCGATCGCCCCACGATTACTATTAACAATTCTCTAAAACCGTTCGGCGCTACAGTATCATTACGGTGCAAATGGCGGTTGAGGGGGGGGCGAACTGGGTGCGGGAGGCAAATTGGGCGGCGAAGTTTCGATCGCGTTCAACACTAAAGTATAACCAAGATATGCCGGTAAAACGATCGCAACCCCCACGGCAATCGCCGCGAGCCAATTCATCGGATTGCGCGAAGATCCGTAGTAACAGCGATAGGGATCGAACGAAAGCACATCACTTTGAATAATGTGACGCATGGCGATCGGGCGTTTGAAGCGCACCCGCGCGTCGTCGAGTTTTTCGAATAAAATCCACCCGGCTTCAGCTTCTTCCTCGCACAATTGCCCGAAGATATCGGGATCTCGGAATAAGTCACCGCGCGATCGCACGATTTTGTATTCCCAACCCACCAAGCGCGGATCTTGAAGGTCGTCCGCTGCCGTTCCATTCGACGACGCCGACTGCGCCTGCGGGGTAGAAGGATCTGATGCCTCGTAATCGGTCAAAATTTCTTCCTCGCGATCGCGTTTCATCCGCTGGATCTCCCGAGCGCGCAACCATCCGCCCAGGGCAAGCCCTTCAACGCCCAAACTCCCGACGAACAAGCTCCAGAGGACGATCTCTACCATGAGCGATAACGGTTCTCCCGATTTGGGGCAAGGGGAATGAGGGGAGCGGGCGAAAGAACGTTTATGTTAGGGACAATCCGCGAACTGCCCAGATACAGCAGAACACCGATAATGGGGAAGGGTTGGGAAACCAAACCCCCACAGTGACATTTGTTCTCCCCATCTCCCCATCCCCTCATCCCCTCATCCTCTCATCCTCCATCTCAGACCGAATATACCCCTCAACCGCCAAATCCGATCCGATCGCGCGCCAGCGAATGCGCTCCAAACTCACCGCATCGGTCATCGCCGTCAACCCCAAATCGCCAACCGGGGAGGGTGCCGACTGTCCGCCAATAATTTTAGGAGCGATCACGGCGATCGCTTTTTGAATGCACCCCTGGGCGATCGCGGGCGCCGCAAGAGTTCCACCGCATTCCCACAACACCGACAATAACTCGCGATCGTACAAATACGCCATCGCCCGAGCCGGAGTCAGGGGCGACAACTCCACCACCTCAACCCCCTGCTTCGTCAGATATTCCTGGAAATCCGGACGAGTCCCCGTTTCCGTCAGCACCAGCGTCGCCGCCTCCTCGGTCTGCCACAACTGCGCCTCCTGCGGCAAATCCAACGTCCGCGTCATCACCACCCGCAACGGATTGCCTCCCCCCGACTCGCGACTGGTCAGGCGAGGATTGTCCTGACGCACCGTATTTCCCCCCACCACCACCGCATCGCACGCCGATCGCAATTGATGCACGAACTGACGCGCCTGGGGACTGCTCACCCAAGCACTGTGTCCTGTATTCGTGGCAATCTTGCCATCGAGGGTCATGGCGTATTTTAAAATTCCGAACGGGCGGCGATGGCGAATGCGGTGAATAAACGCTTCGTTCAGTTCCCGACACGCCTGCTCCTCAACCCCGACAATTGTCTCGATTCCCGCCTCCATCAGGCGAGCGATTCCACCGCGATCCACTTGAGGATTCGGATCGACCATTCCGACGATAACCTTGCCCACCTCCGCTCGAATCAATGCCTCCGAACACGGTGGCGTGCGTCCGTAGTGATTGCACGGTTCTAAATTGACGTAGACCGTCGCCCCCTTTGCCAACTCCCCAGCCGCCTCTAGGGCAAAAACTTCGGCATGAGGTTGACCCGCACCAGGATGAAAGCCTTCTCCCACAATGCGTCCGTCCCGCACGACAACTGCCCCCACCAGGGGATTGGGTGCCGTCTGTCCCAAAGCACGGCGCGCCAGCGTCAGACAGCGACGCATCATGGCTTGGTCGAACGCACCGATATTGCTCGCAGTAGCACTGGCAGGCTCCGCCTCAGAGCGGGCATCTTCGGGAAACTTTTCCATCAGTTTGATGTCATCTCGCTTAACTGTCGAGTTTAGCGGAAAGACCGATCGCCCACCACGAAGTGACGAACGAGACTTTCCAATTAACGCAAATGTTCTTAAAGTTTAATTGCGTTAGGGTGTAGTGCGCGACAGAATGAGGAGTTTGGCACTCGTGTTCAAAATTGGGATCTGGGCAAGTAAAGGGGCATCGATGGCGGTCACGATCGCCTTGGGCACGATCGCCTTTTCCGGCGGTGCCGAATCTCTACCTCGGGTGTGGGGACAAGTTCCGCCAATTCCCGGTATTTCAGAGGCGATCGCGCCGCCGAGTGCTTCGGGGGTCGAGATCGAACCGATTTGGTTGGACGGGCGTCCTATTTTTCACATCGCCGGATCGAGGGTCGGTAGTGCGGATAATGATTCCCCGCAAAACTACAGCCACCTCGACCTACGGGTTCGCAGTATCGAGCGCAATCTCTACCACATCATCAATACCGAGTTCGACCCCAACCAACTCAAGGTTTACTACCAAATTCTCAACCGCCTGCCCGTGATTTACGTCGATGCGGGCAAGAATCTGACCGAACAGCGACTGATGACGGTGACGACCCTCGATGCCAACCTGACCGTGGGCGAATACGACTCCTCTTCGGGCGATAACGAGTTAACGGCACAAGCCAAAGCTCGCGCCGAAGAACTGACTCAGATTATCGAACAGGCGATTTTACGCGCTCGTCGCGAACGCCAACCCCGCTATTTGATCCGTCGTGGGGCGATCGCGGGCGGATTGGTTGTTGCCATGCTAGTGGGAAGTTGGGGAATCCGTCGCTTGCAAAGGCGTTTGAAGCAAAAGCAACAGAATTTAAATGCCCCTGCGGAGAATGAATTACCCGCCAATGCCGCTAAAGCGGTGGTCGAAACCACTGACGAAACCGCATCCCCCGATCCCGAGGAACAAATCGAAGCGGTCAATGCCGTCCAAGAACAAATCGCCCGCAAGCAGTTGCGCGACATTCTCGATATCCAGCAGCGGTTGTTACAAGTGAGCCAGGTTGCCATTTGGGTGGGGGGCATTTCCATCACTGTGGGGTTGTTTCCCTATACCCGCTGGTTGCAACCGCTGGTGTTTTCCGCGCCGCTGACGGTGATTGGGGTCGGGTTGGCGACTTACGTGGCGATTCGGGTCATCAGCGTACTCATCGATCGCTTTTTTGCCGCCCTGGAAGCGGGAGAGTTTGTCGATGCGCGGGCGTCCCAGCGAATCGTACTGCGAATCTCGACCCTTTCGCCGGTGTTAAAAAGTATTGCTGCTTTCGGGTTTATCAGCGTTGGCGTGATTGTCGGTTTGGTGATTTTAGGGGTCGATGTCGGACCGCTGCTCGCTGGTGCGGGGATTTTGGGTTTGGCGTTTTCGTTTGCCTCTCAGAACTTGATTCGAGATGCGATTAACGGTTTTCTGATTTTGATGGAAGACCAGTACGCCGTCGGCGATATCATCGCGATTGGCAGCGTGGCGGGATTGGTGGAGTACATGAACTTGCGCATGACCCAGTTGCGCAATTTAGAGGGGCGACTGATTACGGTTCCCAACAGTTCGATTACCATTGTGGAAAATTTGACCAAGGACTGGTCGCGGGTGGATCTGACCATTAAGGTTGCCTACAATACGGATCCGGATCGGGCGTTGGAACTGTTTTTCCAAGTGGGCGAGCAACTGTACGAAGATCCCAACTGGCACGAGAAAATGGTGGAACTACCGCAAGTGCTGGGTATTGACGAGTTGAGTCACGACGGGATTTTAATTCGCACTTGGATTAAAACCAAGCCGCTGGAACAATGGAGCGTGGCGCGGGAGTTTCGCCGTCGTTTGAAATTGGCACTCGACGATGCGGGAATTTCGATTGGCTTGCCCCAACAGTCGCTATGGTTTAAAAATGCGCTAGAAACTGAGAAAAATGGCAATGGCACGTCTGAGGCTCATCGGGCGATCGAGTATCGCAGCGAATCGCTTCGAGAAGAAACGTAGTTGGGTTCGCCGTCCGGGTGGGTTCGGATGGTGGGGGACGTTGGTGCTGGGGTCGGTATTTCTAACTCAAGTTAGTTATGCGAGTGACCCAGACCATCCCACCGATGCGATCGCGCAGGTGATGACGCCGCGCTTGCGAGCCGAAGCCAATATCAACCAAGGGTTGCAGGCAGTACGGCAGGGGAATCTCGAAGGGGCGATCGCGGCATTCCGACAAGCCACGCAATTAGACCCGAATTTTGCGCCCGCTCACTACAATCTGGGGTTGGCGCTGCGACAGGCGGGACAGTTGCAAGCGGCGGCGGATGCGTTTTACCAGGCGACCCAGGCGAATCCAGAGTTTGCTCTGGCGTATGCCAATTTAGGGGCGGCGTTACTGGAAGGGAATAACTGGCAACAGGCGAATAACTATCTCGAACGGGCGATCGCCCTGGATCCGGAGTTGGGACTGGCGTATTACAATTTGGGGTTAGTGCGCGCCCAGGCGGGGCGAATTGAGGCGGCGATCGCGGCACACCAGCAGGCGAGGGAATACAGCGACAATGCTCCCGAACCGCCGTACCATCTGGGATTGCTGTACTTGCAACAGGGGAAGGACCGCAAAGCCCGGCGATCGTTTCGAGAGGCGATCGCGCGCAGTCCCAAGTTTGCCCGCGCCCACTATCAAATTGGGGCGATGTTGCTCACTGACGGGGAGTTAGAAGACGCCCTCGACGCCTTTCGCGCTGCCACCGATGCCGATCCGGACTACGCCGAGGCTTACTACGGAGCGGGGTTGGCATTCGTGCGCCAGCAAAATTACGGCGAGGCTCGGGAGGTATTGCAATACGCGCAACAGTTATACGAGCGGCAAGGAAATACTCAGTGGGCAACCAACGTGAGGCAGTTACTCGAACAACTTTCCCCCTAAGTTCGGAGTTGGTGCTTGAGCGTTTATTTCTCACCATCGTCACGAGGCGATCGCCCCGCCCGATAAGGGGGCAAGGGTTTGGAAACCCAACCGCTACGAATTGTCCTTCTGCCGTTGCATCATCGTTTTGGAGACAATCCGCGTCTTCTTCCGATCGCCCTCAGACAACTCGCCCCCAACTTGCAACCGGGTGGCATTATCCTGTAACACCGTCGCCGCACTGTCATCCCCCATTTGCAGCGAAGTTTTGGCAGCGGTTTGCAGCATGGTCGCCGCTCCCGCGCGATCGCCTTGTTTGAGTTTCTGCTCGGCAATTTGCGTCTGTCGGTATTTCGCCAGCGCCCAGACATGACGCTGCACCTCGGAATTGGGGGCGCTCTCAAACTCGCGCAGCACGTTGGCTTCCACCTCGACCGTCCGGGTGTGCAAATTCGTTTCTCCCGTCGCCGGATCGTCGTAGCACACCTGCAAATCCGCGATCGGCTGCCGTCCTTGAGGCAATCGACCGATATACAGGTTCACCACCACCACCCGCGCTTCGTCGGTCATTAAATCGCCCAAGCGCACCGAAAACACGCCCCCTTGCGATCGCACCGGCAATTCGATCGTCTCGGGAGACACCTGCGCCACCGGCTTCAGTTCTGCCAATCGTACCTTCGGCGACGGCGACAGCAACAGTCTGGCATTGGTCAGACGCACTGACTGAATTCGCTCGAATAAGTCGTTAAACGCTTGAATCGCCCGCTCTGGCGCTTCGATATACGACAGCGAGCCACCCCCCGCATCGGCGATCGCTTCTATAACGTCTTGGTTCCAATGGTCGCCGAATCCCAACCCATTGAGGGTAATATTGTACTCCGTGGCGAGCTGTGCCAACTTGAAACAGCGGCTATTGTCCCCGTGTTCGTTTTCGCCGTCGGTCAGCACAAAGATTTGGGAAATCGCCTCGCGATCGCCCTTGGCAAGCTGTTCGATGCCCAACTTCAACCCCTCGTCAATCGCCGTCCCGCCATCGGCTTGCAGTCGGTCGATGGCGGCTTGAATCCCGGCGCGATCGTCAATGGCGAGATCGCTGGCTAACACTTGTGCCTTATGGTTAAAACTGACAATCGAGAGGCGATCGCCCGGCGACATCTGTTCGACAATCCCTTTCGCCGCTTGTTTGACCGTCGTTAGCGGATCTCCGCGCATCGAACCGCTGCGATCGAGAACCAAACACAAATTCAGCCCCACCTGACGATCGCGCGGTTGGGAGATCGCCGCCACGGAAACCGACAGTTGTCGCTGGCTGTTTCCCCGAGCGGCATCGATATTGGCATCGTTGAGGGCAGGTTGCAAGCTAACTTTCACGTGAACCTCCGGGAAGTCTGGAAGCCCCGCCTCCTTCGAGCCGGGTGCTGAGGGCAATCTCCTAACCCGCCAATGTCGTCTCTGAGCGACCCAAAGGGCGATCGGCTCAACCGCAAACATTGACTAATTTCAGCATAGGCGAGTCCGCCCGGTGGTGGCGAGGGGACGGGGAAAGTTTCGCGTTAGTATGTAAAGATAGCTTCATCATTGCCAGTCCGCCGTTTGGGCGGATCGAAACTCATCCCACCGTGCGATGAGGTTCCCATCCCCGGCAGTGGCGAAGTCTCAACCCCGCCCGTCGATTGACTTCCTCCGGTGGAATCGTTCGGCATACGCGGGTCGAGGGGTTGTTCGCGGGGGAGTTGGTTCCCGGCTTTTCTCCCAACTGCCCGCACGAAACTAGGTAGCCAGCGTGTTTGATTTTATGAATCTACCCATTCAAGCCGTCCAATCGCCCTACTATGGCGATGCGTACTATCGAAAACCGCCTCCGGATCTCGCTTCGCTGATGTTGAAGGAGCGGATCGTCTATCTGGGAATGCCCCTGGCTCCCCAGGTGGCTCAGTTAATTATCGCCGAATTGCTGTACTTGCAATACGAAGATCCGGAAAAACCCATCAAGATTTACATCAACTCGATGGGCGAATATCCCGGACTCGAAACTTCTGCGTTTGCCATCTGCGACACGATGGACTACATTAAACCGCCCATCCATACCATTTGTCTCGGAGCGGCGATCGGAATGTCGGCGATGATTCTCTCGGCAGGGACAAAAGGCTTCCGCGCCAGTTTGCCCCACTCGGAAATCCTGTTGCAGCAAACTAGCGGTGCAGCACAAGGGCAAGCTTCCGATATCGAAATTCAAGCTCAAGAGGTCATCTCCAACCGTCAAACCATGATCGAGGTGTTGGCGAAAAATACCGGACAAGACCCCGAGAAAATTCGCCAAGATATCGATCGCAGCTTCTACATGACGCCCCACGATGCCCAAGAATACGGCTTGATCGATCGCATTCTCGAGAGCGAAAAAGATCTCAGCGTCCCCGTTCCTTCGGGATCGTCTTAAATGCCAATTCATTACACCAATGGCGGGAGTCCCGGCGGGACTCGATTTCAACCGAACGTATCGCTGTTGTTCAACCGATTCCTAGTCACGAATGGAGTAGAAAATGCCAATTGATATTCCCAAAGTTCCCTATCGCCTGCCAGGGCAACCCTACGAGGATTGGATTTCGATTTACAATCGCCTGTTCCTCGAACGCATCATGTTTCTGGGGTGGGAAATTGACGACGAAGCCGCGAATCTGATCGTCGCCTATATGCTCTACCTGGACTCGGAGGATCAAAACAAGGATATCTACCTCTATATCAACTCTCCGGGCGGTTCCGTGACGGCGGGGATGGCGATTTACGATACGATGCAGCACATTCGCTCGAATGTGGTTACCATCTGCGTGGGGATGGCAGCGTCGATGGGGGCATTCTTGCTGGCGGCGGGAACCCCTGGCAAGCGTTTGGCACTCCCGCACTCGCGGATTATGATCCACCAGCCGATGATTTCCGGTCAAATGTACGGACAGGCGACGGATATCGGTATTGCGGCGCGCCAGATTATCCGCACTCGCGAGCAAATGAACCACATTCTCGCCGAGCGCACGGGTCAGCCGCTGGAGAAGATTCAGAAGGACACCGATCGCGATTATTATATGTCCTCGGAAGAAGCGAAGGAGTACGGTCTGATCGATCGCGTGATTGAAGATAGCGCTCCCTAATGCCAGCATGGGGGGATAGCGTTTTCTCCGCTCGCAGTTGAGGCAGATCGCCAGATCGCGGGACGATGGGGCGATCGGATGAGAGAATGGGGTTTAGAGTGCTAAGCCCCTGCCTCTCCCGCTCTCCCTCTCCTCCCACCACGGGCGGTACAATGGCGCGCAACGATTATCCGAGGCGAATGAACATCGAACAGTGCTATCGACTTCTGGAATTAGACTCGAATGCGACCCTCGAACAGGTCAAGGCAGCATACCGACGGCTGGCACGGCAATACCATCCCGATGTCAATCCTGACAAGCAAGGGGGTCACGAACAGTTTATCGCGCTAACTGAGGCGTATAAAGTCTTACTCGAAACGGCAAAACCGGCAAAGGCACAGGCGGCAACCTCACCACCGCGATCGCCTCGACCGACTGCCCCCAAAACCGAGCGCGTGCGAGTCAAGCGCAAGCCATCGCATTTCCGCGACCATACGGGATTATCGGAGTTGGAACGGCAGCTCAAGCGAAAATCTTACGCTCAGTTACAAGAGTTACTGAGACGAAATCGCTTTCCCCGGGCGATCGCCCTAGTGGAAGGGTTGGCACAGCGACTTCCCCAGGATATCGAGGTGCGCCAGTGGTTGGCGATCGCCTATCAGCGTTGGGGTCACTACGCGATCGAACGGCGTCAGTTTGGAAAAGCAAGAACCTATTTAAAAAAAGCATTGCGAACCGATCCCCACAATCGTTCCCTCTGGGTGGCGGTCGAGCGGGATTTCCGATTGATGGAACGGCTGTCGGCAACCTCGGTTTAAAAATTCAGTGGTTCTACGGTCGGTCGAGTCCCGATTGAGGAATTCCCAGATTAGCCATTGAGCGCATCGATTTAGAGTTAGGGCTGCTAAATCCTCTCATTACAGGTATTTCAGGGTTTAGTTCGGCGCGATCGCGATTGCCCAAGGGAGGGAATCTATCCCTAGACGGATTCGATCTGATATTCTATATCAGTAGAAATGGGGATATAGGTTCCCCTCGGAAAATATTGAATTTCCGGGAACCTGAAGCTCCGAACGAGCGTCTTTCAGTAATAATGCTGAATCTCGGCTGAAAAACCCCTAATTCGTTTTTCCTCGGGGGTATCAGTCTAATTTTTAATTAAGTGTTGTCAAAGAAACTTTAGGTGAGCAGCATGGCTCGGATTCGTGACGTTGTGGGACAGGCTCTGGCAAATGGCTATCTCAGTGTCGAAGCTGAGGAAACTTTAAGACAACTTCTGGCTCAAAAGTATGGAGTGGAGGATCTGCAAGCGTTTATGGCACTTCAGCAAGCCACGATGCAAGGTCGCGTGCGCCAAGAATCCCGCGAAAAGTGGAAGCAGGTGGTCTGATTCGCCATTGGGATGGGAATTGGCAAAGGGGCTGACTCCGAGAGAGTCGGAGAAAATGTATTGCGAATTTGAGTGTTTTGAGTGTTGTCCCCTCACGAAACTTCCGGGAAGTCGGGAAGCCCTGCGTCTTTAGGGCGGGATGCTAACACTCAATCGCGATCGCCATTGGTGCCCTCAACCCCTATAATGAAACCATGTCAGCCAAAATTGGAATCGCCATCTTAGGCGCGGGTCGCTGGGGAACCCATTTAGTTCGGAACTTCCTCAATCGCCCGGATGCCCAATTACTCGCCATCGTCGATCCCGCACCGGATCGGCTCGAAACCCTGCGCGATCGCTTTGAGATTGCTCCCGAAATTACCCTCGCCACGGATTGGTCGCACGTTCGACAGCATCCCCAACTCGACGCTGTTGCTATCGCTACCCCGGCTTCGACCCACTACGATTTAATTTCCGATGCCCTGAATTTGGGCTATCACGTTCTCGCGGAAAAACCCCTCACCCTCGATCCCGATCGCTCGGACGAATTGTGTCGTCTCGCCCAACAACAGCAACGCCAGCTATTCGTGGATCATACTTATTTGTTTCATCCGGCGGTCAAACGCGGTCAACAAGCGATCGCCGAGGGAACGATCGGGACGCCTCGCTACGGTTACGCTACCCGCACCCACTTGGCTCCAGTTCGCACGGATGTCGATGCGTTGTGGGATCTGGCGATTCACGACTTGGCAATTTTCAATACTTGGTTGGGACAAATGCCAACTCAGGTCGAAGCTCGCGGTCGCGCGTGGTTGCAACCGAACGCCGATAGCCTGACGGGAAACGGATTAGCCGATTTGGTCTGGGTGACGCTGCGGTATCCAGACGGTTTCGAGGCGACGATTCACTTGTGCTGGTTCAACCCCGACAAGCAGCGGCGGTTGGGGGTTGTGGGCACTCAGGGAACGCTCGTGTTCGACGAAATGCAATCGGACTGTCCGCTGACGGCGTATTACGGACGCATGGAATGTCAGGGCGATCGCTGGGATCCCGTGGGTCAGCATCGAGAGGCGATCGAGGTTGAATCAGCCGAACCCTTACGCCAAATGTGCGATCGGTTTTTAGACAGCGTGCGATCGCAGCAAGTTTCTACTGTTTCTTCGGGTTGGGTGGGAGCGAAGTTCGTTCGCATTCTCACGGCAATATCTGAATCGATGCGTCAAGGCGGACGCGCGATCGATATTTTATGACTTAAGTTTGTTGTTAAAGCTATTTTCCTGGTGTTTCAATCCCTAAAAGGGATTTGAGTGGATTTTGACGCCGCCTTATCCAT
>CAYQUF010000063.1:0-24305 GCA_964420595.1 uncultured bacterium | reverse complement strand
CGATTTAAGACAAACTCGATTTGCGCAGGAGATGAAGGCTGAGGGAATCGAAGAAACCAAGCAGCAAGTCATTTCGCAATTGTTGCCTCGTGGATTTAGTTTAGACGAAATTTCCGAAATTGTAGATTTAAGCGTTGAAGAAGTTCGACAAATTGTCGCGCGAATTCAAGCTAACTCGGAGCGTTAGATAAAAGGCGATCGCCTCGATGAAATTGACTCGATTATAATTCAAACTACTCTTACCACTGCGGGATTTGAATTTCCGGTGCAAACAAACTTTGCAACCGTTGTAAACTCGAACCCACTTGATAAAGTAAATCGCCTTTCCCCAGCAAATACGCTGCCGAAGTTTCTTGACCGCCGAGAACAATTTTTGAATCGGCATCGCTGGCGGTTCGCAAGGCAACGCGACCCGGCAAATTTGACCGAATAATTGGCGTAACGATCTTGGCTTCCGGTCGTTGAGTTGCTATAATTAAATGAATCCCGGCAGCTCGTGCCATCGCACCCAGACGTTTGATATAAAATTCTAGTGCGTCGCGGATTTCTTTGTCTGCCATAAAATCGGCATATTCGTCGAAAATGCAGACAATCGGTGGTTCGGGATTGTTGGTTTTGTGGTTGTAGTCGGTGAGTTTGGAACATCTGGCGGTTTCAAAAAGTTTGTAACGCCGTTCCATTTCTTCGACTAAGGTTTCCATTAAGGCGATCGCTCGATCGCTCTGTTTAACGACAGGAGAAAGCAACCACGGCATATCTTCAAACTCGGGAAACGTTACCCGTTTGGGATCGACCAGGGCAATTTTCAACCGATCGCTCGGATAGCGATACAGCAAACTGAGTAGGATCGATCGCAGGAATTCGCTTTTCCCGCTTCCGGTGGTTCCTCCAACTAGAAAATGACAGGTATTGGGGTCGGACAGGTCGGCTTCGATGGTTTGTCCGTCGAGATCCACGCCGATAGCGATGCGAACCGGATCGCTGGGGGAGGCGACTTTGGCTTCAATGCGATCGTAGACGTTGGCAACTTGACGATCGCGACGGGGTAAATCAACGCTGACATATCCCGGTTGCGGTGCAATTAACGGTGGCGAAATAATGCCGAGTTGCACTTGCAAATCAGCCGATCGCGTCAGTAAAGATGTCACTTTCACGCCGGGTTTTGGCTTCAGTTTGACTCGAATAAATGCCGGACCGACCGCCGCACCTTTATACTCGACATCGACATTAAAGGCTTGCAAGGTTTCGACCAATTGTTCGCCAAGTTCGTCGGCTTCACGAATCGGTGGCGGTGCAGTAACGTCGGATTTCAACGAGGATGGCGGTTGCGGTGGTGCGGGAGCGGATTTGGGGTTTGGAGAGGGGGGTGATTTGGGTTCGATGCGGAAGAAGGTTTGGCATTTTTCCCGTTGCGGACAAATCTCGCACAGGGACAATTGCGATGTTTGCGGTGGCGGATCGGGTTGTGGCGGTTTCCATTGCAGCCATTGTTGCATTTGCTGCAATTTTGAGGGGATAAGTTCGTGAACGGTGTGTTCGAGTTTTTCCCACGGGTAATAGTATTCTTTGAATTCCGGTAGAACGCAATATACGGTGGAATCGACGGGGGCGTTTTTTTGCTGTGCGAGCATATAGCCGTAGAGGGCAATTTGTGCCAACTGTGCGGACGGATCGGCGGGTTGATAGGTTTTGTATTCGACGGCACAGAGGCGATCGCGATGTTTGACCAAGCTGTCGAATTGACCTCGCACGAGTTGCGTTTTGCCGTTGGGAAGTTGAAATTTATATTGAATTTTTAATTCGCGATCGATAAAGGTTTCTCGAACGACGCGATCGCGACTGACATCTTGACGGTTGGCGATTAATAGTTCGGCATAATGTCGAATTAACCCTCGCAATCCCGACCAAATTTGCACGAGAGCGTTACCTTTGTCGCTGTTTTGTTGGACGTAAGGAAAGAAAATGTTCTGGTAAAATAAGTTTTGAATCGTGGGTGCGACGGTATCGATATCGGGGCGATCGGGTTCTAAAACTGTTTGACATTCCGGCGTAGTTTCGATGAAATCTACTAACTTTTTAGCTAAATCGTGAAATGGGGTGCCAATGGAAGTGGTATTGTCGGGGGGAACAAATAGGGTTTTTCCACCTAACGTTTTGCCGAGATAAAATAAACGGGGACATTCAAAGGCGACGCGAACGTTGGTGACGCTAAATCCTGACATGGGGAAGTTCTCCTGGCGATCGCGATTGGGATGGATAACTTCGAGCAAGTGCTGGTGGACTTGAGCGAGATAGACCGGATCTAGGGTAGCGTAGTGCAGTTGAGTTTGACTGAGCGGTCGCTGTCCCCAGTCGCTTTGCTGCGAGGTGCTGTCAACATCGGTGAAGTGACAGAGTTCGGTGGCGAGGGTTTTGAGTTTGAGATTGGGAACGCCAAGGGGATGACGACCGATGTGTTTCGCTAGTTTTAAGGTACAGGTGACGTTTTTAGCTTGGGATTTGCCCAGGTATTTTAGGTCAAATGGTGCGTTGTGGAAGACTTTCTCGATGTGGGGATTCGCCATGATTTGGTTGACGAATTCCGCGATGAGTTCGGATCGATCGAGGACATCGAGAATATAAGTTTCCTCACCCGTGGTATCGTCTGGATCGGCTAGAATTTGAATGAGGGACAGCCGAGGATGTGAGGTTTGCCAATCGGCAATTTCGGTGTCCGCCCATAATAAGTTAAAGGTAGAAAAATGGGCGATCGCGGCTTGGATTTCAGCAGGTTGGGTGAGGTAAAACATTGAATCGATTAATGGGAAGCAAGACAGATAATCCGATCTTTAGGCGGTTGAGATTCATCGAGAATTTGAATTTTATCTTCTTGTTGAATTAATTCTTCGAGGATCGTATTGAGTTTAAATTTATCGACATCCGAATACATTTGTGCCGTCGTATTGATAATCTGGCTGAATCCTAATATATGCTGAGTTTTGATAATATTGAGCATTTTCTCCCTAATCTTTTCATCAATGGTTTCGACTTTCTGTTTTGGCACGATACCTAGATCTTGCAGTAGCACACAGGAATGCAAAATTTTGGACTTGCGAGTGAGAGATTGCAACTCAGCCAGATTGGGGTTCATTTCGCCAATAGCTAATTCCTTGGCATTCGCGGAAGTAACGAAGCTGTGGTAGGTTGCTAAATAGCAAATGGAATTCAAACTTGGAATGATATGCTGGTTGCTAGAATTATCAAACAGTTGTTTAAACTTTTTATATCCCTTGTTATTGGCGCTGCCTAATTTTTCAGCACGAATTAAAATTAAGGAATCGCAAACCTGCTGTCTTTGCACTTTCTCGCAGGCTTTCATTAAAGCATGGAAACTTTGAAGATTTGGTGCTTCGTTCCAAATTACACCTACCCTTTTCTTGGCAAGATTGAAGCTGAAAGAATGACTCCGATAGGTGGGACTCTCTAATAAATAGGGATGAATGTCCCGAACTTCCAGAGCGGTTAACGCTTCCTGTAACATTTTGACCAGTTCGGGAGAGGAAAATTTTCGGATGCGATCGATTTTTTGTTCTTGTTTCTGAAACTGGTCATCCCAAGCCAACTTAAATTCAGCAATGGGATCTGTTTTGATTCGAGTCGATTTTTGAGAAGTTTGAGTGGATGTATTTCTTTGATAACCCGACTTATATTCTCGAATTCGGCGACTCCCGAACTTTAATGCCGGTCTTGGGAGAGTTTTTCCTCCTGGAAATGCCTGTTCTAATTGTTGTTTGTCCAATGGATACAGTGGAGAGCTAGGTTTGGGATCGGCTTGTTGGTGCAGCGGTGCCAATCGTTTGGCTAACATCTCTTCGATCCGATCTAAATTAACTGCTTGTAGCCAAATGTGTTCGTCAATTCGGTCTTTGTCCGCTTGAATTAATTGACTTTCACTGCTTTCCCAAGTTTCTTTGATGAGGCTGACAACGATCAATAAATTATGCAGCCTTTCATTTTTTAGCGTTGTATTAATATGAAGTAATTTCTGAACCACAGAAACGCTGTCTCGATTGTCCATTTGGTCGAAACATAAAACAATCGGTTGTGTTTTATCAGATAATATGCATAAATTAGCGAGAATGCTTTGGGCGTCTGTTTCAGAAGAAATTGACTTTTTAATACCCAGTCGATCCCGCTCTTCTTTGTCGAGATCTTCTCCTCGCAACCAATCACAAGCGATCGGGTATAGGTCGGAATTGGTTAAACCATAAAGGGCACTGAAGAAATCATTGGCTCGATAAATATCAGTCGGGTAAGTTGTTTTAAAATTATGAATAAATAATCGGCGCTCTCCTAACAGCTTTTTCATTAAACCGCGATCGCGAAACACCGATAAACCTTTCAGCCACAGGAGGAGTTGCGACTCTTCTCGACCGTCGGGAACGTGCATTAAACTCTCGACAGTGTAACGCAAAATATGCCGCCAAATATGGTCGGAATCTGCCCAAGGACCGATATAGGCAAAAAATGCTCGATCGCTGAGTTCTTGCTTTAATTTTCCTAATAAGTAGGTTTTGCCCGAACCGCGATCGCCTGTCAGTAAAATTGTTCGAATTTGGCGGTCTTTTTCGACAGAATTTAGCTTGCGAATAATCCGCTTGCGTTCGTTGCTGTGAATTGAGTTAACGCTGAGGCTAGACGGTTGCTGTTCTTTCCAGAAATTTCCACTAGACCAAGTGATTGAGTCAAATGGGTTGACTGATTTTTTGATAATTTCTTCAATGGATGTCATTTTGATTCCGCTTGATAACTAAGACAGTAGGTAGAAGGCTCAATTCATATATTTAGATTTAGGTTACAATAATAAAGAATAAGATTCCTTCAAACTCGCTATGAATAGCGGCTTCGATTTGTTCTTTACTATAATTCATTGCTTCTTGCAGAGAGCTGAGTTCGATCTTATTATTTCGCTGCAATCGAAACAGGGCGCGATCGAATTCATCTCTAGACATTGGCGGCTGCAATTTTTGTCGTAGGTGGTAAATGGGTAAATAATTGCGCGTTCCCAGTTCTCGATCTAATTTGCGAATGGTTTGCAAGATTTCTTCATCGCTAATGTGGCGAGTTTGAGCAGTTGTATCGACCCCTGAACTGTCGCTGCTGACCAGAGTCGAAACAGGTTGCGTCGTCCCGAGCTGCATGGCTTCACGCATAAACTGCAAATAGTTGGTCAGGAGCTTTGTTGAGATGGAAGGAGCGGTCGAGTCCGCAGCATATTCTTCGAGAAGATATTGCTTCCCTTCTTCCGTCAGCCAAACTTCTTTAATCTGTGTCTTAACAGGACGGATAAACCCGCGTTCGATTAGGGTGTGAATCACAGGTTGGCGTCGATCGCTAGAAAGATTAGTTTTTCCAGGGGTTGAAGTCTCTTTTTCACAGGCTCGCAGAACTTTCAATTCTTCGTCCGAGATGGGTAACTGACTGGTATCTGTCTTGAGTAGCTGTTTCCCTGGCGATTCGATTTTGAATTTTGTGATGTCTTCTTGGTAATCCACGTAACCGCGATCGCCTAAATTTCGGCAAATCCGATCGCGTTCTGGTGCTTTTGTTTTAGAATTTGGCTGTATTTTGCGAATCGGAGCGCGATACCCCGCAAATCCCAGCAATTTAAGTATAAATTTGAGTTCGATAACTTCCATGCAATCGCCCTTATCAATAAAATAAAAATATCCCCTCTACCTCGCCACGAGTGACGAGCGAGCCAAACAGACTATTCCAATTTTAATACTATTGTAGGCTTAAGTTAATCCAAACCCACATTTTTCAACGCTGCTTCCGCCGCATTCTTCTCCGCTTCTTGCTTGCGACGACCCGTTCCCACGCCATACGCCATTTCGCGTACCCGGACTTCCGCCGTAAACTCCTTCGCGTGATCCGGACCCGACTCGTCAATAATGAAATATTTGGGATTTTCGCCGAAATATTGAAGCGACCACTGCTGAAATCGATGTTTCGAGTCAACCAAATGCTGTGCGTCGTTCTCAGACAGGGATTCGACGATTTCGTCAGCGAGAGAGGAAAATAGCGATCGCGCGTATCCCCGCACCGCTTCAATTTCCGCCTCCAAAAAATACGCCCCAACAATCGCCTCAAACGTATCGCTGAGTAACGCCGGATTGTCCCGACCGCGATCGCGTTGCGCGCCTTTTCCCAACCGCATCATCTCCCCTAACCCAAGCTGGCGAGCCAATCGCGCCAATTGCGTCTCGTCAACTAACAAAGCTCGCAACCGCGTCAGGTGCGCCTCGCTCAAGTCGGGATAGCGTTGGTAAAGCAGTTCGCCAACCACAAACCCCAAGACTGCATCCCCTAAAAATTCCAGGCGTTCGTTGTGTTTTCCCTCATCGGGATGCTCGTTAGCGTAAGACCGATGGGTTAAGGCTTGATTCAACAGTTGGCGATCGCGAATGGGAGGTAATTCGTTCATTGGTGTTTAGCGGCGATCGGCGTGTCTCTCTAACAGTTCCAGCATAGCCCATGCCCAACGCCAATTTTCGAGGGAATATTGCCCGATCGCGATTTCGAGGTTAGACTTGGAACAACGTCACTTGATAAAGACTCTCATGAAAATTAAACCCATTGCCATGCTTGTCGGGGCGGGACTTTTGGGATGCACTCTGGCTTTTATCCCTGAAGCGAACGCCAGCGATCGCCGCTCCGAATCTTCCACCATTTCCCAACAACAATACTGTCCGGATCGCGCCGGTGGCGGTCCCCAATACGATTCGTTTGAAACCGATAGTTTTTACATCTTTATTTGCACCACTGGCAACCCAGAGGATGGCTTATACTATCACGGCGTGTCTAAAAACGATTACGACAATTACATTACTCTTCCCGCTTACGTGGAAGAAGGAACGGGCTACGTTGCCGAAAATCAGAATTATACTTACATAGTCAACGGTCTGGAACTGGTGGTCTACGAAGGCAATCGCGTTATTTTAACCGAGAGTGTCTGGTGAGAATAACCCAACGCCGATAACACTGTTTTAAGTATCGAGGCGTAGCAGTCATAGATTGGGGATAAAATACCCGTATTGCCATCTGTGCTGTCATGCCTCGATCTTTCCTTCGTTTTCTACTGTTATCGATCGCCGTTACCTTGGTTTGCGCCGTTGTCGGGTTGACGCCACCCACCGCGCGATCGCAAGCGCCACCGCAACTCGAAGTCGTCGCCGAACTCTCCCAAGCACCGGGAAATATTACCCTGAATTCCGATAACCGAATTTTCATCAGCCTGCACCAGTTTTTCCAACCAGAACTGCGAGCGGTGGAAGTCTCCCGGACTGGGGATTTGATTCCCTTTCCCAACGCCACCTGGACGCGCGGAAATCCAGGCGATCGGATTGGGTTAGATACCGTACTCGGGATTCAAACCGACGCTAACGATATTGTGTGGATGCTCGATAACGGAATGCGCGGCGG
Organism: uncultured bacterium; assembly: GCA_964420595.1. Taxonomy (GTDB): domain Bacteria; phylum Cyanobacteriota; class Cyanobacteriia; order Cyanobacteriales; family Geitlerinemataceae; genus CAYQUF01. Next base: position 16,841 of record CAYQUF010000063.1, on the reverse strand, counting down.
TTCGACGCCGAAACTGGTCGGTTGGGATACCCTGCGCGATCGCTTGGCGAAAATTATTTATCTCCCGCCGCCGATCGCACCTGAAAACGCCTTTGTCAACGATTTAGCCGTCGATGCAGCACGGGATGCAATCTATATCGCCGATCCCGCTGGTGGCGATAACGCCGCCTTGATTGTCGTTAACACTCGCACCGGGATGGCGCGTCGGGTGTTAGAAGGTCACCAGAGCGTGGTTCCCGAAGACGTGGAATTGGTTATCGACGGCGAACCGGTGCAGCGACAGCTTCCCGACGGAACCACCGTGAAGCCGAAAGTCGGAGTCAATCCGATCGCGTTGGATAGCGAAGGCGAATGGTTGTATTACGGTCCGATGCATGGAACCAGTATGTATCGAGTCCGCGCCAGCGATTTGCGCGATGACCGTCTCAGCGACGACGAACTCGCCTCGCGGGTGGAACGCTACAGCGAAAAACCGATTTGCGACGGGATTGCGATCGATCGCGAGGGGAATATTTATTTAGGGGAATTGGCGGAGAATGCGATTGGAGTGATTAGGCGCGATCGCACTTACCAACGCTTATTTCAAGATAGCGAAACCCTGTCGTGGGTGGATGCGTTTAGCGTCGGCGGGGACAATCGGGTTTATACGGTGTCGAATCAGTTGCACCGTTCTGCGGCGTTGAATGCGGGGGAAAACCAGGCGACGCTACCGTTTTACTTGCTGCGTTTTCCCTCGGTTGCGTCGATGCGTTAGCAAGGGATTTCGAGAGGAAAGAGCGTCAACAATCCAACTGAGGGGAACGCTCTCCCGATTTCCGCTCCCGCTTCCGTCGGGCGATGGGCACCTCAATCCCCCAATGCTGCGACGCCCGCGACATATCCAAGCGCAACAACTCCATCGTCCCCAACTGTAACACCCGCTCCGGACGTTGCGATCGCACCCCCAGCGCCTCCAAAATCGCACTCGCCACCGCCCGCGCCAAGGGAGGCGGAACCGCATTGCCAATTTGCCGCGCCCCGTGCCACTTCGTCGCGTGAAACCCAAACCAATCGGGAAATCCGTGCAATCGCGCCATCTCCCGCACCGTAACGCAACGGGGATAGCGATAGTGAATCGGACGGGGACTGGTAAACGCCCCCCTCGCCGAATCCGTCCCCGCTCGCAGCGTATTGGCAACCCCCCGCTCCGACAGCTTGAAAAACCGCGACACCGGTTCCACCTTACCCGGTTCCGTCCGTGCAAACCGCTCCCGCGAGGTCTTGGTATGATTCGTTCGCCGACTCGCACTCAGCAGCTTTTGGTTCCATTGACGCGGGTAGCCATACCCCCACGCGCGATCGTCCCAACCGCGCATCAAGCGAGCGTAAGCGCTGGGTTTGCCCCACTCCTCAATTTCCACCCAATCCCGATGGTGCAATTCGGTAAATTCATCTGCATTCGGCACGTCCCCCAACGCTTCTCCGCAAGTGGGACATGGGGGTAACGCGGCATCGGCGGCTCCAGTGGCGCCAGGCGATCGCGTGTGGGGATTGGGATAGTCCGGGAGGGGTAACCCCTTGCGACCCCCGAGCAAAATCAACCGCTGCCGATCCTGGGGAACGCCAAACGAAGCGGCATTCAGCACTTGCCAGGGCGTCCGTACCTCGTATCCTTTGGCGTCGAAGGCTTCGATCGACTCGTCGAGGACTTGGCGATAATTGCCCACTGTCAGCCCTTTAACATTCTCAAAGACAAAATACTTCGCCTCCAATTCCACCACCAACCGCAGGAATTCCCGCACCAACGCATTGCGGGGATCGTCCAACGCTCGCTTGCCGATTAGGGAAAATCCCTGACAGGGCGCGCCGCCGAAGACCACATCGATGGGGCGATCGCCAATTCCCGCCGCTTCTCGAATTTGCGTGGCACTGAGGTCGGCAACCGATCGCGGCAAAATCGCACAATGGGGAAAATTATAGTGATGCGCCGCCGCATGAATCGGGTCGATTTCCACCGCCGCCATGACGTCAAATCCGGCTTGCTCGAACCCGAGGCTAAATCCCCCTGCACCGGAAAATAAATCGACGCCAATCGGACGGGAGACTGAAGGGTTCATCGGTGCATTATTGCGCGATTCGATCGAGTTAAGTAAGGTATAGTATTTTACGCCAAAGAAGGGAGAACAGTCAAGCGATCGCCCCTGGGAAACCAGTTGCCAGTCACCCATTTTGCCGGTTGCCTTCTTCCCTAAATATACTTTTCCAACAACAGCTTTAATTTCTCCTTCGTTTCCGCCGGAACCCGTTTCAGGGGAGTTAAAATCGCGTGTTGCAATGCCGAATGCGCCTCCGACTCGGGGGGATGAGCCGCCAACCGAGCCACGGTTTCGCGGATCGCCTTTTGAGCGTTAATGGCATTGCGCTGCAAGTTGGCGATCACCATCTCCACGGTCACGCTGTCATGGTCGGGGTGCCAGCAATCGTAATCGGTAATTAAGGCTAAAGTCGCGTAGGCAATTTCGGCTTCCCGCGCTAACTTCGCTTCGGGTAAATTGGTCATCCCCACGATCGAGGCGTCCCAACTGCGATATAGGTGGGATTCGGCTTTGGTGGAGAACGCCGGACCTTCCATGCAGACATAGGTGCCACCGCGATGCAGCGAGACTTCCGGTAAATTCAAACTGGCGATCGCCTCGGCGAGAACTCCGGCGAGATTGGGACAAACCGGGTCGCCGAACCCGATATGCGCCACGATTCCATCGCCAAAGAAGGTGGACTCCCGGTGTTTGGTGCGATCGATAAATTGATCGGGGACGACCATGTCAAGCGGCTTTACGCTTTCTTTAAGAGAACCGACCGCCGAGGCGGAGATCAGGTATTCGACCCCCAGACTTTTCATCGCGTAGATATTGGCTCGGAAGGGCAACTCGGAGGGAAGCAGGTGGTGATCGCGTCCGTGGCGGGGTAAAAATGCCACCCGTTCGCCATCTAAAGTGCCGAGAATAAGGGCATCGGAGGGCGCTCCGAACGGCGTCTCGACACTCACTTCTTCAATGTCTTTGAGTGCGTCCATCTTATAAAGACCGCTACCGCCGATGATGCCAATCTTTGCACGCGCCATATTTCTCGTTCCCGTACCGTATCGTTACGCCAAGCTATTGTACCCGCAAAGGTGGCGTTAACCCTGTCAGCGATCGAGATCGCTTAAGCATTTAGAATTTATCACTTTGGCAGTTTGTCAAGGGTCACAACTCGTCTTTAACAAATCTTTATACTTAAAAAAGTGTTAAAAACCGCGAGTGTTGAATTCTGTTAGTCACAACCGATGCATGTAACTCAAATCCCCCAACTTCCTGTCGAAAAGATCGTAGAGCGAATTTTTGCGTTTCGCCAAATCGGTCGTCTCGACCAACATTTACTGATGTCGGCGATGCTGTCGAAGGACAAGATTGCACCGTCGGAATTAGAACGGGTCAACGATGTGTTCGATGCGTTGCAGCGGGGTCTGTTGAAAGTCGTGGATTAGGACACGTTTGTAGCGGGGAAGGGTTCGGAAACCAAACCCCTACGTGGGTTTCCCCCTATTCTCCCCTACGCGGGTTGCAACAACCAGACGCCGCTATAGGTCATCCCGGAATCGTCGGGTTGCACGAGCAGAAATTGCAATCCTTTGGCTTGTTGCGATCGCCGTTGGAAGGTTTTCGCCGCTTGCTTCACCTCGGAATCTTCAAAAGTTTGCAACACCCAACGATCCGTCAATCCAGCTTCGAGAATAATGCCGTCGGGATCGCCGGGAATATAATTGAGACAGACGGGACGAATCTCTTGCAACCATCGCGCCAACCGCATCGATTGACGTCCGCCGTAAATGACGACTCCCGGTATAGCTTGGGTCGAGCCGACACCGAGATGAATCGGTAAGAGGAAGTCTGGGGTTTCGCGAATGGGAATCGGACGTTCGACGAATGCAAGTTCGATTTCGCTGGCGGGAACGGAGGCGAATTGCCAGGTTTCCCCTTGATATTCGTCGGGAACGGGAACCGGTGGCGGTCGGTCGAGAGCGAGGGGATCGTAGGCTTCTCCCGTATATTCGCTCATTTGGGGATAATTTTGGGCGCGATCGCGCAGGTATTTTTTCAAGGCGATCGTGCGTCGGGTCGGTTCGACGGGAAGGTCGAGGTTTTTCCCGGCGACTTCAACTAAACTCTGACATTGGGGTCGAAACAGTTGCAATCGGTCGGGTGGGGTGTTCGCGCGAGCGATCGCCTGTTGCAATTGCTCGGTCAGCCACGGCGATCCTGCTTGCGATTGGGAACACCATTCGGCTGCAATGGCTTCGCCGCGATCGCTGCAAATTACCATTTCCCACAGCGTCTCACCCGAGCGATCGCGTAACGGACGGCGATAGAAGTCAATTTGCCAAACCGTTTCGGACTGCACCAAACCCCACTCCTTTCAATCTGACCTGGGATCTAGCCTACCAGGACACCGGATTATACGTCGTAAATGCGAGCTTCGGATGCGTCGGGATGTTCGTCGCAGTACTTCGCAAATGCGCTGGTGGGATCTTTGACTCGACGATGTGCGGTTTCGGCGAGCAATTCTTCCACGATATCCCAAGCCACCGCACTTTCGCGAGATTGCGCGCCTTTTTCTGCGGTAATGGCACGCGCGCGAGCGATCGCCTCTTGAGTGAGTTCTTCGAGGGTGGGGGTGACATTCTCTAACACTTCCGCAGCCGCTTGCGTAGCAGCATAATCGGTTTTGATCGCATTCGGACGAGCTTCAGTGGCATTTGCCATCAATATTTCCCTCCTGGGACAATTTTACGCATCGCATCGCGGACTTTACTTTTCAGCCGCGACTAATTCAATGCTATCGACACCAAATCGCGATCGCCTGGGGGAAATTTCGGCAGCCGAATGGCAAAATACCGAAATGGAGGGGGCAGTTGTCCGCAGAATTACAGAGTAATTGGCGATTCGACATAGATGGTCGGATCTTGCATGGTAAATTCGATACCAAAATTCTTCAGTTTCTTCGACATGGTGTTGTTCGCCAGTTCTAACAGTCGCTTGCGCAGTTGAATTGAATTTTCGCTCGACCCCAAAATGAAGAACGTCACCCGTGCTTGAGAGCCTTTGCCATTTTCGGTATCGCTAAAGGCAATATTCGTACTTCCCGGATCGATGCCAAACACCGAATCGGTACTTTCGTTCACCACTTGCTGCACCAGTGCCATTTCTTGATCGTCGAGCAATTTGGAAAAGGTCATGTAGAGCAACACCATCACCTTCTTGGCGCGGGTGAGGTTTTCGATTTCCATGCTCACTAAGTTAGAGTTTGGAACCACGAACAGGGTACTTTTTGCCGAAGTCCGAATTTTGGTCGATCGCAAGCCAATGGACTCGATGCGACCGATTTCTCCGTTAGACAGGCGAATGTAATCTCCCGGAACGAAGGGGCGATCGAGATACAGTACGATGGTACTCAGTAACTGTTCGAGAATCTTTTGCGCGGCGAAGGCGATCGCCAAACCCCCAATCCCCAAACTTGCCATCAAGCCGATTAAGTTAAAGTTGCGACTTTGGGCAAAAATTAAGACGGCGAAGAAGCCAATAATGACATTCGCCATTGTTTCGAAAACGAGGAGGAGTTCGTCTACCTCCCGTCCCAACTTTTTGAGCAAGTCGATCGCGTAAATTCGCACGAACTGCTGAAACGTGCGCGACGCCAACCACGCGACGCTAGCAATGACCGCAAAATCGGAGAACGGTTGAATAAACTCATATAGCGGATACTGTTCGATCCACACCATCGAGATCGAAATTAAGATCAGCGTTCCGGCTAATTTCAGCGGTCCGCGTACGGGTTCGATAATGCCATCGTAAATTTGCGAAACTTGTTTGGGTGAAAACTGATGGACAATCCAGCCGCACAAGGTTGGCGTGTAGCGTCCGGCGAGCCAGGAGAGCAATAGAAAAACAATGAAAATTCCCCAATTAAAAATCCATGGGAAATTGTTAAACAACAATTGAACGCTTCTCGGAATTAAATTTAAGAGCTGTGACATCGCAATCGAATTCTCTCAAGATTAAATCGTAATCGGTGAATCGACATAAATTGTCGGTTCTTCAATGTCAAATGAAATGCCGTATTCTTGTAGCTTTTGGTTGATGTTTTTGTTTGCCAATCCAAGAACTTGGCGTCGCAGTTCCATTGACACATCGCCCGAGCCTAAAATAAAGAAAGTAATTTGAGCTTGGGTGCGCTTTTTGCCATCCTCGTCGGTGATATCGCGATAAGTGACGTCAGTGTTGCGCGAGTCAATTCCGAAGATATCGGTCGTGCTTTCGACAATCGTTTGCTGAATTAAAGCGCGTTCTTCACCGGGAATAATTTGATAGAAATTAAGATAAATAATTGCCATTACCTTCTTCGCACCCGTGAAGTTCTCAATGGTCATTTGAGTCAAGCCACTGTTGGGAACGATAATTAACGTTCCTTTTCCGGTGGAACGAATTTTAGTCGATCGCAAGCCAATCGATTCCACGCGACCGAAGGTTCCATCAGGCAATCCAACATAATCGTCTACCACAAAAGGGCGATCGATATAAATCACAATTCCACCTAGCACTTGCTCTAGGGTCTTTTGTGCGGCAAAGGCAACCGCCAAGCCGCCAATTCCCAAACTGGCGAGCAATCCGAACAAGTTAATATCGTGGCTTTCGGCAAAGACAAAGATGGCTACAAAGACAACGATGATATAGGCAAATAATTTGCCGAGAATTAGAAGCTCGTTAACTTTTCCGCCTTTTTGAACGACGAGATCTAATAAATAGACATCGAAAAATTGCCGTAAAAATCTAGATACTAACCAAGCTACGGTAATGGTGAATAGTAGCGAAATCGGAACCTCGATCCACGGTCGAGCCTGAAACACGATCGCGGCGACTTCGGTAATTCCAAACGCAATGGTAATTCCGAATAACGTCTTATACGGATCGACAATTGTTTGATAAATATCAGCCGCCTTTGGAGAAATAAAGATCCGCAGCAAGGGTTGAATTGCTGGTGGAATGAAACGACCGATTCCAAAGGCGATAACGGCAGCAATTCCTACTAACAAAAGCCGCAACAGTCGCGGATCTAGCGCGAGCGGTTCTGGAAAGTAATCAATCATAAGAAAACATACCTATCCAATTGAAGAAAAGGGAGCAAATGCCCGCTTTAAAAGATCGTTTTCCTCTAATCTCCCTTTGCGAGTCTAGCAGATGAGGTGCGATCGCCGTTTCGAAGCGTCCCGGAAACTGGCACAATCAAACATGACCACGCCATCGCAACTGACCATGAACCCGTTTCTCGCACTCGATTACGAACCCGCCATGGAATCCCTCGGCGAAGATTACTTCGATGTCGTGGCGGCGGCGGAATTTCCCCAGCATCTGCTGCGCTTTCGCAACAACGATCTCTTCCCGAAACTGGGACTCGACCCCCAGCAAGTCTCGGACGAAGACTTTATCGACGCCTTCGGTCGGTTTCGCGGCGCGCGACCGTTCTTGGCGTTATGCTATCACGGCTATCAGTTCGGCGCGTACAACTCCCGCCTCGGCGACGGTCGCGGTTTCCTCTACGGACAGGTTCGGGGAACGGACGGACGACTCTACGATCTTGGCACGAAAGGGAGCGGAATGACCCCTTATTCTCGCGGTGCGGACGGACGCCTCACCCTCAAAGGTGGGGTACGAGAAGTGTTAGCAGGGGAGGCGTTGCATCGGATGGGGGTGCGAACGTCCCGCTGTTTGAGCTTAATCGAGACCGGGGAAGCGTTGTGGCGGGGAGACGAGCCTTCACCGACGCGATCGAGCGTGATGGTACGCTTGAGTCAGACCCACGTTCGGTTCGGGACATTCGAACGATTGCACTATCTGGGTCGTCGGGATTGGATCGAACGGTTGCTGGATGCGGTGATTCGCTGGTACTATCCGCATTTGCAGGATTCGCCGGACAAGTACGCGCAATTTTATGCCGAGTTGGTCGAACGGACAGCGGAATTGGCAGCACAGTGGATGGCGGCGGGATTTTGCCACGGAGTTTTGAATACGGATAATATGTCGATTGTGGGGGAAAGTTTCGATTACGGTCCCTATGCGTTTATTAATACGTACGATCGCAAGTTTACGGCTGCTTATTTTGACTATTTCGGACGCTACTGTTACGGCAATCAACCTAAAATTTGCCGATTGAACTTACAAATGTTACAACGACCGCTCGAAGGCGCGATCGCAACCGAACAAATGGAAGTAGGACTGGCAGAATTCGACGATCGCTATCATACGTGCTACCGCCAATTGATGATGCAGAAGTTGGGATTTGAAGCGGTTGGGGTTGAAGATGCCGAGGAATTATTGAAGCTGACACTGCAAGTTCTCGAAGCCAGCGATATCGGCTATCACGAGTTTTTTGGCATCCTGCGCGATCGGTTTTCGCCGCAGTGGCGCGACGATATTCGGTTAATTTTAAACAATATACAACCCGTCGAAGGATTGCAGGAGTGGCGATTGGTCTATCACCGTATTTTACAAACGCTGTCGGCGGGAGAATTAGAAGAAGTCGCGAAACGACTGCGATCGCGCAATCCCGAAACCGCATTAGTGCGATCGGAAATCGAGGCGGTGTGGGAACCGATCGCGATCGACAATAATTGGCAGCCGTTTTACGAATTGCTGAAACGAATTAAGCACTAATAATTGTCGCCAACCCTATTCCGGTCGTCTCGTCTCGTAGTCTTCATCCGATTGCGGGTCGAGTTCCCAACGGCGATTGTCGCGATGCTCTAACTTATCGGCGGTTTGAATCGGCTCGCGGGGTGCAGCTTCAATTCCAGTCGCATCGGCGAGGTATTCGCTGGTATCCTGTTCGGGAGTGGGATTTCCACCGCCAACGGCTTCTTCACCAACCACTCTGGCTTGATATTCGTTCGCATAGCGATCGCCGCCATTGGTATCGCGTCCGGTTGCCATCTCGCGTTTTTCATTGCGGATGACTTCGCCAGCAGCGGTCGTATTGCGATCGATAATGTCGTCAGATGGCATAATAACCTCCTAACTCGCAACCTTAGTTTTTAAGTTAGCGAGTCACGGAGCTGCTGAAATCTGCCGTAGGAGAGAACTTCTAAAACCGAGGAGATAGAGAACATTAATCGAGGCGATCGCTCGGTTGTACGACCATGGCGAAAACTAAGGTCGCCGTTCCGCCAATTAATCCCCAAAGTAACCACCGTTTGAAGTTTAATCCTTTTCGTCGCGCTAAATCGGCTGCGAGAATGCCAATGATGCAGTGAAAGGTTCCCAACAGATAGGGAGTGGAATCGCTCGGAAAGTCAATCGTCAAACTAATTATCCTCTAGGGTCTATCAATTTTAACAATAAAAAACCACACCGGTAAAGGTTAGGGGTTGGCAACCTGTCGGTGTGGGTGCATGAGTGAATGGGTCGATTAAGTAGTCGTCTCGCGGACGAGTTGTTCGAATTCAGCTATCGAGGAAATAGCGATCGCGCGTCTTAACAACTGTCGCAGGGTATCAGCATCCTCAATGCCATTCAAAGCCTCGACCATCTCCGAGGGAACTGCGTTAAAGCGAACTTCCACAATAGCGAGAATGTCCTCCCGCAGGGTGCGTTTGGTTCCCTCCTGAGTTCCTTCGAGACGACCCTCCTCTTTCGCCATTTCTTCAACTCGACTGATAAAAGGCATCATTCCTTCCTCCCGAGAGCGACGTAACTCAGTCTTAAATTCCCGTTGCAGTTCGGCGGGTAGTGTCATCATCCGGTCGATAAATCGGAATAAATTCACCACCTCATCCCTACTATAGCCCTTGGAGACCAGCGTGCGAACGACCGTCCACTTCCACTGTTTCCGTTCTCGAAACTTGTTGGAGGTGGCTTTGGTTTTGAGATGCGCCATAACCAGAATCGCAAAGGGATTACCACTAGCTTCGAGTTCGTGCCACCGGGGTTCGTAGTCCAATAGTTTGACAGTGGGAAACTCCAGACTTAACCGATACCCGTCCAAGGTGTATCCATAGGATTGGGGTCGCCAAGAGGGGAACTCGTCTCCTAAGATCGCGACAGACACGGCGGGAATTTTGTACTTGTCAAAGGCACGATAGTTGTAGATATAGATTCGTTGGGAAAATTGAGATTGGTATTGACTTTGAACTTCTACGTGGATGAGAACCCATAGAGGGTTTCCGTCCAGTAGCTTGACTTGAAAGAGGCGATCGGAGATGGTGTCGCCGGTTTGGGATTCTCCGACAATTTCGGGCAATTCTTGACTGAGAGATATGTAAGGTTCTTGCCAGTCGATTTCACGATAAATGGCGGGAAAGAAGAATTGCATAAATAAAGGAAAGTAGATTTCGATCGCCTCTTTCCAAGGTTCGTCATATTCGGCTTTAATGTCTACCATCATGCCTCCCTGTTTAAAACGAACTGATTTTAACAGAAAAAAATATACCGATCGGGATAAGACATCGTATGAGTGTGGGGGAAGACTTGAATGGGGAGATTAGGCAATCGAGTCTCGTCTCGTAACGATCGTCCGTCGCCGCAAACTTGACGGAATCAACCCAATCTCAGTTCAATAGAAAAGTGAAGGAGATAGGATTGAACAGCTCATATGGTTCATCAAGATTGCATCGACCTCTCGACGAAAGGAAACGGCGATATGCACGACCTCACTGACAAAGTCAATGCCATTGTCCGGCAATCTGGCATTCAAACGGGGATGGTGCATATTTTTAACATCGGCAGTACCGCCTCGATTGGGACGATTGAGTTCGAGCCGGGATTGCAGCGGGATTTACCGGAAATTCTCAATCGCCTGATTCCGCCGAGTCGGGATTACGGACACGAACAAACGTGGCACGATGGGAACGGACATTCTCACTTACAAGCGACGTGGTTGGGACCTTCGCTGACGGTTCCCGTTCGTAACGGTCGGATCGAAGTGGGAACTTGGCAGCAAATTTTTCACCTCGAATGCGATATTAAACCCCGAAACCGCAATGTCGTCGTGACGATTTACGGGGAATAAGGGACTACGATTTCAAATGGCTAACGTCGTTCGATTGAACCACTGCAATTAATTTCCATCGTGAAACGAAAAGAACTACTGGAAAAAGCCCCCAAACCCATTCGAGTGTTAGTCAATCGAGACGCACTCTCGAAAAAACAACTGGAACAATTGTTACGCCTCGAACAACTTTATCCTCCCGAAGCGATCGACGATCGCTGGACGTCCGATCTCGATCCGAATGCGATATCGCTGGATGGAGTGATGGCACTGTGGCGGGAAAAACGTCCGGAAACAAATCCTCCCGCACCGATTTGGAAATGTTCGCGAGAAGCGATCGCGCAAAGTCCCGAATTACCGACGTTACTCGATAGCTATCAAAGTTTACTCGAATACGTCCGCGATCGCCAGGGAACCATCCCGCAATGGGTGACGGCGGCGTGGTGGTGGGGATGTGCCGCGATCGCCTGTAAGACTTCGGTGTCGCAATTGCAAGAGGCGATCGATGGCTGGGCAAATCGTTACAAATCCGCGATTTTATACCTCCAATCGCAGGAGTTTCAACGGGAGCCGGAAACGGTTGACGCCTATCACGCCGATCTGCGTTATAGCAATTCCGAAAATTTGCCCCAACACCTCGACCAAACCTGGGCAATTCGCTCGGGATTCGAGTGGGGAGCGTGGCATTTACCCTCATCCATGCAGCCGTGGGGAACTCGTGCCCAACAGGGAAAAACGGTGATGGAACGCGATCGCCAGCAACAGCAGTAATTGCCATAATCCAGACACGATGGTTACAGCCGCGAGGCACAAATGGCTGCCCCCAACAATCCCACTTGCGGATTTAAAACAATGCGAATTGGCACCTTTTCCATTAACGGCTTCATGCGACCTTTATCTAAAAATGCCTGCAAGAAGCGATCGCTTTCTTCTAACAAGGGCAGCACTTTAGCGGCAATGCCACCGGCGACGTACAATCCTCCGTAGGGCAGGAGTTTGAGGGCGAGATTTCCCGCTTCGGCACCGTAGGCTTCGGCAAAAATCTGCATGGTTTTTGTGCATACCTCGTCGCTTTTGTCAAGTGCTGCCTTGGCGATCGCGGCGGAGGGATCTTTGGCATTGCTGACGGCAGAATTGTCCGGGCGATCGCTAAATTTTCGAGCTTTCAAAAACTGGTAAATGGCAAAAATCCCCTGACCCGACACCACTCGCTCGGCAGAGACGTGCTGCAATCGGTACTTGTCAATGAAGTATTGCAACAACTCGAATTCCACCGGCGATCGCGGGGCAAAATCGACGTGTCCGCCTTCGGTCGAAAACACCCGTTCCCCCGCTGGCGTTGGAATCAGAAAACACTGTCCCAACCCCGTTCCCGCACCGATAACCGCCACGGGCGCGTCGGCTTGGGGTTCGCCAGCTTGCAGGGGATGGATCTCTTCGCCCGAGAGTCCCAGCACCCCATAACCGATGGCGGCAAAATCGTTAATCAGGGCGATCGCAGCGATGTCTAAATCCTGCTCCAACCGACGGGCGTCGAGGGACCAATCCAAATTCGTCAGCATGGAGGTATCGTTGACCACCGGACCGGCGATGGCGAAACAGGCTTTCTCTGGCGTTGCCGTGGTTCCCGTCTCCCGAGCGGCAGCAGCTAAAAATTGTTGCACGATCGGCACCAAATCGGGAAACTCCCGACTGGGGTATTGCTGCTGGTAAAGCGTTTCGATCTCGGGAACGGCATCGGCATTTGCCGTCGTTTCAACCAGCCGCAAAATGGTCTTGGTTCCGCCGATATCTCCTGCGAGTAGCAATGGCATAGGTCACTCGTCGATTGTCCAGTGGGCGATGCGGGGCAAGACTTGGAGACCAAGCCCCGACGATTGTTCCGCTATTTCCCTAATTAAACCGCACCTTGGCTTCGCTGTGACTGAGGTGAGACGTATCCGTGCCGTCCCGCTCCAACTTCCACTGCGATCCCCGACAGGACACGCGAACCAAACAGCACAAGCAGGCATGGATATCGCAATCGTCGCCGACCAATCCCCGTGCCATGCCCAGCACCGACGCCCCGTGACCGACCAGGAGAAGATCCCCCGAAAATTCTGCCGCCAACACTCGGGCGGTCTGACCCGCACGGGAGAGGGCTTGGGTTTCGGTTTCGGGATAGTGGGCGTCAACGCGCGATCGATAGTCGAGATCGAGGCGGGGAAATTGTCGGGCGAGCATTTCCGGCGTCTGGGTTTCGGGCATCGAGGTCATCCAGTCAGCATTCAACCACTCGCACAGTCCCCATTCCAGCTTTACGGGCAAATCCAGGGTTTCGGCAACGGCGTGGGCAGTTTCGACGGTGCGTAAAAACGGGGAGGCAAAAATATGGTCGATATTTTCCGATCGCAAGCGATCGCCCAATTGTCGCGCTTGTACTCTACCATCGTCGGACAGGGGCGGATCGTAACGGCGTTTTGCCGTCTGGAACCACTCGGGGCGAACGAAATCCAAACGATTGCCGTGGCGGGCGATCCAAACATTCTGGTTCATTCCTTACTGTTGCCTCGAAACGCTGTTAGTCACAATTTTCCGGCGCGATCGCCGATCGCACTTTAGGCACCGCAACCAATCGTGTAACATAGCACTCAGAACTATGCAATCTCTATTGAGGGAACGGCACTTTTGTCGGTTCCCATTTTGCAATATATGAAGAAGATCGATCGCATTTCACCCGTTGGTTCGAAAATGCGACTGACTTGAAAGTTTTATTGTTTGAGCTTGGGCTGAAGCGACTGAGTTATGCCGAGAAGACGAAGAAAAACATTTCCCTGCGGTCACAAAGGATACGGTCGAAAGTGTCATCGATGCGCTCAACAACAGGCGCAGCAAGAACTTCAAGCCCAGAGCCTCGAAGATAAGATTCAAGAAAAAATCGAATGGAAAGAATCGTTCGAACGCGATCCCATCGATTTGCGCTCCTTGCCCCATCACGTGGTTCGTAAAGCGCGCGTGATTATTGCCGGATTGCAAAACCAACAAGATTACCGCGAATTTGGCGGCAAACGACTGCGTCACAATCGCTTCATTATCAGCATTCCCATCACCCGTAACTATCGCATGATCTGTCACGACGACGGAGACGTGACTGTGCCGCAGGCGGTGCTATCTCACGAGCAGTACAACGTGAAAAAGCCGGGAAGCTAGCGCAAATTAGGCTATCTTGGAAGATACGGGAACGCTCCTTGTCGAGAACGCGCGAACGCTCGAATCCATGCAAATCTATTTAGACTACAGTGCCACGACTCCCCCTCGTCCGGAGGCGATCGCTGCCATGCACGACGCTCTGGAACGGCAGTGGGGCAATCCCTCCAGCCTGCACGAATGGGGCGCGCGCGCCGCAACGGTGGTCGAATGCGCCCGAGTTGGCGTGGCGGAGTTGCTCGAAGCCTCCCCCGAGGCGATCGCGTTTACCTCCGGGGGCACCGAAGCGGATAATTTAGCCATCCTCGGTATTGCCCGCCAGTATGCCACGCCGCAGCACTTGATTATTTCGAGCGTGGAACACTCGGCGGTCGCCAAACCCGCCCAATTGCTCGAGCGCTGGGGATGGGAGGTGACTCGCTTGGGGGTGAATCGGCAAGGACGGGTGGATCCGAGCGAGTTACAAGGAGCGATCCGACCCAATACGGTGCTAATTTCAGTCATTTACGGACAAAGCGAAATCGGCACCGTGCAACCGATCCGCGTGTTGGGCGATATCGCGCGCGCCCGAGGCGTCCTGTTTCACACCGATGCGGTGCAAGTGGCGGGTCGCTTGCCCATCAGCGTGCGGGAGTTGCCCGTCGATTTGCTGTCGATGTCGAGCCATAAAATTTACGGTCCCCAAGGTGCGGGGGCGTTATACGTGCGTCCGGGAGTGGAATTGGTGCCGTTACTCGCCGGAGGCGGACAGGAAATGGGGCTGCGGTCGGGAACGCAAGCGGTTGGCGCGATCGCGGGATTTGGCAAAGCTGCCGAACTGGCAGGGCGCGAACTCGAAACCGAAAGCCAACGGTTGGCTCAATTGCGCGATCGCCTATTCGATCGCCTCGCTCGCGTTCCCAATTTAACCCCCACGGGCGATCGGTGGCACCGTCTTCCCCACCACGCCAGCTTTTGCATTACCACCTCTGGCGAAGCACTCAGCGGTCGGGCGATCGTGCGTCAGATGAACCTGGCGGGAATCGGCATCAGTTCCGGCTCGGCTTGCAACAGCGGCAAACTCTCCCCCAGTCCCGTCTTGCGCGCGATGGGATACAGCGACACGGAAGCCACGAATGCAATTCGCCTTACCCTCGGTCGCCACACCACCGAAGCCGACATCGACTGGACGGCAATGGTGTTAGAGCAAATTTTGGCGCGAGTCAGTCCGGCGTTAGCGGTGCGGTAGGGGATGGGGAGATGGGGAAAGGTTGCCTTCACTTCGATCTCAGCTTTCTTTCATCTCGACCGTTTATGGTGAAAGATGTCGCAGCTATTCCCAGATTCACCGTGACCCGCATTTTCGCCACCCTACTCGCCACCATTCTACTCGGCTGTCAGATCGCGCCAGACGCCAACCGCCCAGTCCACAACGCGATCGCCGCTACCGATCGCATTAAACAACACGCCAACGCCGATGGCGACTGGGATGCCTATCCCGACCTCATTGGCGACGCACAATTGGCGTTACAGCAAATTCCCGACGATCGCCTCCCTCAAGTCACCGCATCCCTCGACGAAGCCATCGAATCTTATCAAATGGCAATGGCATATCGCGGTTGCGACCTGGAAGCCAACCAGATGACTCAATGGACTTGTCGCAATAACATTCTCCGGATGGTGACTCGCAAAATTCCGGCGGTGAAAGACTATCTCGATCGCCACCGCAATCCCGAGGACTCCTCCTCTCACTTTGCCCTCAACCGCACCGATTTTATCGAATTTCTGCAACAACACGGCGCGACCCAATTGGACGAAGCGCGATCGGCAATGGCAGCTAACGAAAGTTAGGTGAGAAAATTATTGCAGTTCGCCCAAAAACTTGAGTAAGCTTTCATGAAATTCAGTCGTCGCCCGCATATAGCAGGCGTGACCCGCATCTGGTAAAATGACCTTACGGGCATTGGGCATCAATTCCACCAGGCGATCGGCTTGTTTGGCGGGAACAATGCTATCGTTGCTGCCCCAAATTGCCAAAACGGGCAGGTCTACCCCTTCCAACTCGTTGGCATAGCGATGGATTCCCACCGGTGCGACGGCGACAAACCCGCTCAGCCGTTCGGGAGAATGCGCCACCAGCGATAGGCTGTATCCCCCACTCATCGACGGCGAGACGAGAACCGGTCGGGTAATGCCGATCGCCTGGAAAAATTCTGTCAGAAATTCGCCTCGATCGCCCGAACTCGAAAAGCTCTCGGACTGTCCGTAACTGGGTAAATCGAGGGAGATGGCGCGATAGGCTCGAGCCGCAAAAAATTGCAAGCTGCCAATTTCCTCCCAAGTTTGAGCGCTGAAACTGGCACCGTGTAAAAATAGCACGCACGGGGCGGTTGGATCTCCCGCTTCGAGGTAGTGAATCTTTGCACCTTTGACTCGGACAAATTCAGAAGCGATAGAAGCAGCCATAAATTCGCGATCGCGCTACGGTCTAATTCTAGCTGGATTCGGCTTCGATAAGCGCAATGGCTTGGTCTACACTTTGCGATCGAGTTCTTCCGGTTTGTAGCAACCTGACTCGACTTCCAAAGACGCCTGATTGATGGCTTGGGGATACGCCACTT
>CAYQUF010000062.1:18961-24357 GCA_964420595.1 uncultured bacterium | reverse complement strand
GCGCAAACCTGTCCCAACGGCGACCCCACCTCCATCAACTACATCCGCCGAGACAACAACCGCTGCGAAGGCATCAAACGGCAAACCGTCAGCAGTTCCCTCAGCCTGATCTCGTTCACCAGCCGCAACATCGGCGATTACGGCGACACTCTCACCCTAGAAATCCCCCGCCTCCCCAACCTCAGCAACCAACCCCCCAGAGTGCGGGTGCAAGCGATGCGCGATCGCTATTTATTAAACGATATCGGGGTACGACTCCACAACGATCGCTATCAATTTAGCTGGTCCACCTACGTCCTGCGCAACGCCGAGGTCTCTCCCAACGCCTTACGCGCGATCGCCTCACTGACTCATCATTCCCAACCCGTCTACATTCCCGTCATCTTAGGACAACCTTCAGGAGCATACGAATTCGTCTTTTTCACCCCCAGCCGCGTCAAATTCCCCAAACTGGCGATCGTCCGCAACGGTCGCACCCTCCACAGCCAATCCATCCGCACCCGTCGCAGCGGCGAAGTTCGCTTCACCTGGAATCCCGATAACGCCCCCGCCGGACGCTACGAACTCCACGTGGTCGCCGAAATCGAGCCATTTGGCGCTCCCGCCGAAGAGGTAACCCGCCGCATCCCCTTCGAGCATAACCCCGACTGGCTGTAATCTAGCCTTTGACCCGTGCCATCCGAGAATGGGGAGAGTGCGGACACCAAATCCCTTGCACGGGCGGTTCGCGAACCGCCCCTACCCCCTCATCTCCCTCTCCCCGATTGCCACGCAATTGCGGTATTCTCTAGCCGTAGCCTTCTCGCACCCTCCCATTGCAATCCCTGCTCCGACCCCTGCAAACCCTGCTCAAATGGCTGTGGCAACTCGTGCTCAGCCTGTTTTGGCTATTGGTCAAAACCATCGAACTGGTGGCGTGGTTGCTCGGGGGAGTGCGACGGAGATGGCGGCGATACCGAGGCGCGATCGCCCGACGGGGATGGCGTTATGCTATCATTTTCCCCTTGCAACAATTGGGGCGCGGGATTTGGTCGGCGATCGTGGCACTGTTTTGGTTGCTGATTCGCCTAATTGAATTGGTGGTCTGGGCTATGTCTTCTCTTCGCCAACGTCAGCCAAATACTGCCGAAACCCAATTGTCCCCCAGGGAACCTGCCAGCGATATGTCTGTAACGCGATCGCCCGATCGAACATACCCTCGACCAAGACTGCTCCGACGCATCCGATCGCTGTTTCGCCGCCAACCCCTGACCGTCGGACTGGTGTTAGTCCTGCTCGCCGGATTTAGCGGGATCGTCGTTGGGGCGGTGGTTCCGGTCGTACATCCATTTGAAGGCAGCGCGATCGTCGAACAACTCACGTTTACGTCCGGTCGAAGTCAGCGATTGCTCGATACCGTGCGCGGCGTGAGAGAATTTCAGGTTTCGGGACTTCCAGATCTGACGCTTTCGGGAGAATTTGAGTCAGAAAATTTCCCGGAACTCGCCGACCTCGATACCCTCCAGCTCCAACGAAGCGATCGCTTCACCTCCCTCTCCATCTCTCCCCTCGATGCAGGCGAGGACAGCCAACTCGAAATCAGATCGCTGCAATTGCCACGCCGAACGACGGTGGGCAATCTGGGTTACGATCGCCTTCGAGATCGCCTCTCATTTGCCCTGCAACCCGACTCCGATCCCGACGCCTCCCAACATCCCGGTATCGCCGAACTGTCGCTAGGAACGCAACCGCTGCGGGTGATTGTCGAAGGGTACGCCATCGCCAACGCAGACTCGGACGAAACGACGTTCGAGTTGACCTACGTTCCCGCCACCACAGAACTCATCCTCCCGCTTCCCGAGGCGACCGAGTGGCTGATTTCCCTCCCCCAAGGCGATCGCGCCGACGCTGTAAACTGGTTTTGGGGCAACTTCACCGTCGAGAACGTTAAATTCTCCCGTCCCCGCCAAAGTGAAAACGTGGCAGACGAATTCGAACTCTCCACCATCTTATCCGGTCGGGTGCGCATGGCAGAGCGATCGCGAGAGTTAGAAGAGGCGCAATTTCTCACGCCCACCGGAGCGGGAATCCAACGATTGCGCTATATTCAAATTCATCGGGAGGCACCAGCCGGATTGCAAGTTCGCTTTTCCGGTCGCGCCCGCCAATTGGCAATTGGCATCGATCCGAAGTTACCGGTGACGGAACTGCAAGCCAGTTGGTTGGCGCAATACCTACCCCGAGACGCGATCGTTGCCACCATTCCCGCTTGTGCTGCCATTATCAGTTATTTGCTCTACTGGATCGTCGAACAACTGTCGAAACCGCGATCGGGCAATGGAGAAAAACGCTAAAGCGCTGATGGCGAACGAGGTCAGCGTTCCTCTCGCTCTCCATTCTCCTCTCGGAACGATCGCGTGGCGTCTCGGACAACGTTTAACAGGCGATCGCGATCTTCGTCGCCCAGGGATTCGTTGTTTAAAATGCGATCGCTCACTTCCGCAAGCTGCTCTCGAACGGCTTTCACGAGTTTTCCTTCGGCTTCGCTGACTCGATCCAATTCGATATCGTCGAACATCCCGGCATTAATCGCCAGCAAAATCGCCACTTGCTCGGCGGCGGACAGGGGTTGGGATTGGGGTTGTTTCAGTCCCTCGCGCACCCGACGTCCCCGTTGCAGGGTTTGGCGGGTAGACTCGTCCAGTTGGGTGCTGAATCGCGCGAACACCTCCACTTCTTGAAATTGCGAATAGGACAGGCGCAAGTCTCCGGCGACCTGGCGATAGGCGCGCAGTTGGGTTTTACCGCCGACCCGCGACACGGATTTGCCCACGTCTACGGCGGGTAAGATGGTTTGACGGTACAGTTCCGGCGACAGGTAAATTTGACCGTCGGTAATCGAAATTAAATTGGTAGGAATGTACGCCGACAGGTTCTGCGCCTGGGTTTCGACAATCGGAAGTGCCGTGAGGGAACCGCCGCCGAGTGCTGCGGATAAGTGAGTGGCCCGTTCGAGCAGGCGAGAGTGAATGTAGAAAATATCGCCGGGATAGGCTTCGCGACCGGGGGGACGGCGCAATAATAAGGATAATTCTCGATAGGCGCGGGCGTGACGGGTGATGTCGTCGATGACCAGGAGGGCGTCTCGACCGCGATCGCGAAAGTATTCTGCCATCGACATGGCGGCGTAAGGGGTAATATAGCGCAAACCGGGTGCATCTTCCCCAGTGGCGACCACAACCGCAGAATAGTCCATGGCACCGGCTGCGCGCAATTGGGCGATCGCTTTGGCAACGGCGGAGGTGCGCTGACCGACGGCGCAGTAGATGCAAACCACGTCTTTGTCTTTTTGGTTGATAATCGTATCGATGGCGATGGCGGTTTTTCCAGTTTGGCGATCGCCCACGATTAACTCTCGCTGTCCCCGACCGATGGGAACCAGGGCATCGATCGCCTTTAACCCGGTTTGCAGCGGCACTTCCACCGGAGCGCGATCCAAAATGGCCGGCGCATCCCGTTCGATGGGCAACCGATCCGCCGCCGCCAGTTCTCCCCCATCATCCAAGGGACGACCGGTGGCGTCAATCGTGCGACCGAGCAGGGCGTCCCCTACGGGAACGTCGAGAATCCGTCCGGTGCGCCGCACTTCGTCCCCCGCTTGCAGGCGATCGCTCGATCCGAGCAAAATGGTTCCGATGCGATCGGGATCGAGGTTGAAGGCAATGCCCAATAAGCCCTCGGGGAATTGTAGCAATTCCTCGGCGCGGGCGTCGGGCAGTCCGATGACGGTGGCAATACCGGGAGAGACGGAGGTGACGATGCCCAATTCGCGGGTTTTCAGCTCCGGTCGGTAGTCGGCGAGGGTGCGCTCGAAGGTGGTGGTGGTTTGTTCTAAAATCCCTTGCAGGAGTTTGCGATCGTTCATCTTAGTTTTCGACCTCTACTGCCGCATTCAGGTGAGTTTCTAAAGATTGCAAGTAATCGTCCAAGCTCCAGGCGATCGCCCGACGGTCGCAGTACAACTCGATGCCGCAAATCAAGTGAGATGCCGTCTCGAAGCGGATCTCGCGCCCTCGTCCCAACTGCTGTGCGTGCAAGCGATCGATCATTTGTGCCTGTCGCTCGGGGGGGATCTCAAAGCTGCTGCGAATGGCGATGGCGCGATCGGAGTCCTGCAAGGCTTGTCGTTCGGCGGGATCGAGGTGGCGCAACCGCTCTAGAAATACCGCGATCGCCTGTTGTTCTAAGTCGGCGTCGGCTAAGTCTTGCAGGGCACGACGGGCAATGCTATAGGTTTGTCGTACCAGTTGTTGTCGCAGGTCGCGCTCTTGCTGCCGTTCGGCGCGTGCGTCCGGACTGTCGGCGAGGGTAGCGCGTTCGGTTTCGGTGGCGATCAGTTGCTCGAACCGTTCGGAGACGGCTTGCAAGTCCCCTTGGAAGCTCCACGCGACCTCCCGACCGCCGATCAGCAGGCTGATGCCGCAGATGAGTTGGGGAGAGGTGATGAAATAGACGGGAAGGCGATCGTCGTTGTCGTCATTCTCCTCGATGTCTTCGACTGAGGGGGCGCTGGCGATTTCTAATTCCCGCCGGATCTCGAATTGCGATCGCAAGGTGTCGAGCAGGCGATCGCGTTGGGGTTCGGGAATGTCGAAGCCGCTGCGAATTAGGATCGGCGCGTTCGAGTTTGCCAGTTTGCGTTGGAGTTCCTCCCGCGCGGACGGATCGAGATCGGACAGGCGATCGCAAAATGCCGCAATTGCTTGTTCTTCTAACTGCGCGTGAGCCACGTCTTGTAAAATCGAGCGCACCAGTTCGTAGGTTTGCCCGGAGACGGCTTGACGCAACCGTTCTAGAAACGATCGCTTCTCCTGTCGCAGCGATTCTTGCCACCGCTCCCGCAGGCGATCGATATCTTGGCGTGCCTGTTGCAACAGGTGTTGGCGTCTGAGTTCGGCGCGTTCCCCCGCTTGCGCCATCAGTCGGGATTGCTGTTGGTCGAGTTCGGCTTGACGCTGGCGGTAGTGTTGCGCCTCCGATTCTGCTTTTTGCTGTTGTTGTTCCGCTTCTTGCCATCGATCCGCCATTGCTTGCTTGCGCCGATCCATCGTGCGAGTTATCGGTTGATATAAAAATCGGTGGAGCAAATAGATGAGAATCGCGAAATTGACAATCTGGGCAACAAATGTAAACCCATCGATGAGCACGGATTATCCTCCTGCGGCGCGATCGAGAAAGTAGTTCCAAAACGGATTGGCGAAAATTAAAATAATCGAGATCACAAAGGCATAAATCGCCGTCGATTCTACAAATGCCATCCCCACGAACAACGTCCGGGTAATTAAGTTGGATTTATCCGGTTGTTGTGCTAGGGCGCGCAGGGCGTTCGCCAAACTAATCCCTTCGCCGATTCCCGG
>CAYQUF010000062.1:0-18861 GCA_964420595.1 uncultured bacterium | reverse complement strand
GTTGTGCTAGGGCGCGCAGGGCGTTCGCCAAACTAATCCCTTCGCCGATTCCCGGTCCGATAGCCCCCAAACCGATGGAAAGAGCTGCCCCAATGATGGAGGCAACGCCAATAAAACCAAGATTATCCATTTGATTTTCTCCTTAAATCAATTCATCGATCGCGATTTGAAAACTATTGAGCGCGCATTCCCGAAGCAATGTACACGAGGGACAAAATTGCAAATACATAGGCTTGAATTACGCCAATTAACAAACCAAATGCTTGCATCACTGCTGGAATCAACAGCGGAATGGGTAGCACGAGAATTAAAATTGCCACCAGCAAACTGGTACTCATCATATTGCCAAACAAGCGAACTGCTAAAGATAAAATTCGAGTGAATTCACTTAACAGATTAAATGGCAATACAATCGGTGTCGGCTCGATAAAATGCTTTAAGTAATTGCCAATTCCAGACGCTCTAATGCTGTAAAATGGGACGGCAAAGAAGACGCAAATGGCAAATGCCGAGGTAGTCGAAAGCGAACCGGCTGGAGATTCGTAACCGGGAATCACCGTTAGGATATTGCAGGTGACGAAAAACAGAAAAATTGTACCGATAAATGGCAAAATATCTCCCGGATCGCAGCCGGTTGACTGACGAATTTGCGTGGCAATTTGCTCGACAATAATTTCCAGTCGATTTTGCCAAGGCGAAATGCGATCGGGTTCTACGGCGAGGTTGCGGGTGACCAGCCACGAACCCAATACTAATAGAACCATCACCAGCCAACTATAAATTAGGGTGGCGTTAATGGTTATCCATTCCCACTGCCAAATGACGATATTATCGGGGGTAATATTCATCGAATTATTCCTCTAGCGGTGCCGTTTCTTGCAGGCGATGGGGTCCCCATTTGCGCACGAGAACTACGCGAGCGAGGGTGAATCCAAGCAATGCGCCTAATGCTCGTTCCCAATGTCCGCTGGTGATGAGGAAAAGACCGACGATCGCGATCGCCAATCGAGCGAGATAGTTGCCGAAAAACAATCGCACTGGGGTGTCGGTCACGGGCAGTTTGCGCACGGTTTTCCAGAGATTGCGGAAGTAAAAGAAACCCAATCCAAAACCTAGAACAATACTGAGAAATAAATAGATCGTTGCAGTCGCGGTCATTGTGCCAAACCCTAAATTCATATTGTTATTCTCTTAATTTTTATGCGTTATAGCGAGTGCTTGTTATTTTTTTTTGATTGTCGTTCCTCAACCTTATTCGTCTTTGAGAGCGTGTTGAACCCAATACCAGGCACTCATGCAGCCGACAACCAATCCTCCAAACAAAAAGATTAACGTCCAAGAAATCGACCCCGCAAGAATGCTTTCGAGCCACAAGCCAATGGCGACGCCAACTAAAGTGGGAATGGCGATCGACCAACCGACAATCCCTAACAATCCCAAACCGTACCAAAGATTGCGATTTTCTTGTCGTCTGGCGTCGAGTTTGCGATTGGCTTTTTCGCCAATTTCTCGCAAAAATGTTTTGCGGGGATCTCGCGATCGCTTGTTGCGATTGTGGTTACGGCTCACGGCTATCTCCCCCAATTTGATTGCTCGCTCGGATAAAACTGGCTTCTAGTTTGCTCAATGCAGATCGCGTCATGGCTTCCCGTTCCTCCAGTTTTTGCAATTGAGCTTCAACGGTTTCGTAAAGCGTATCTAAATTCGTCCCTCTGACCGCGCGTCCGGTGGCGACAAGGACGTGATTGCCCTGTTTGATTAAAACGCCTTCGTCAATGGCAACAAACACTTCCTTCTCGCGATCGTTCCAAAACGATAAAATTCCCGAAACCAATGCCGTGACGCCGTCTGCGTGTTCGGGAAGCAGGCAAAACGCACCATCGCCGGATTCGGCGTTAATTTTGCCAGTTTCCTCGTCCAATAAAACCTTTGTCGGCAGAACAATTTTAAGTTGCATCGGAAGTTTCTCTCTGGGGAGTTTCGGATTTTTCCTGAAGCGATCCGAGCATATACAGCGATTGTTCGGACGCCTCGGCAAACTCATCATTCAAAATGCGATCGCACCCTTCAATCGTCTCTTCCAATCGCACCAGCTTCCCGGCTTTCCCGGTAAACTGTTCGGTGGTAAAAAACGGTTGGGTTAAAAATCGCTCCAACCGCCGCGCTCGGTTGACAATCTGCCGGTCTTGTGCGGAAAGTTCTTCAATCCCGAGCATGGCAATAATATCTTTCAATTCCTCATAACTAGCGAGGGTACTTTTCACCGCTTGCGCCACTTGATAGTGTCGCCGACCGACAATCGTGCTAGAGAGCATTTTCGACCCCGATTGCAACGGATCGATCGCCGGATAAAGCCCCTGACTCGCCCGTTTTCGCGACAGGACAATGGACGCAGACAGGTGACCGAACGTACTGACGGCAGCGGGATCGGTAAAATCGTCCGCCGGCACGTAAATCGCCTGAACTGAAGTAATCGCCCCCGTCGCCGTATTGGTAATGCGTTCTTCAAATTCCGAGAGTTCCGTTTCGAGGGTAGGTTGGTAACCGACCCGGGAGGGAAGCCGTCCCAACAATCCCGACACTTCCTGTCCCGCTTGCACGAATCGAAACGTATTGTCGATCAGCAGCAGCACGTCCTGTTTGGCATCGTCGCGAAAATACTCCGCCATCGTCAAAGCCGCGTGACCGACGCGAAATCGCGCTCCAGGGGGTTCGTTCATCTGACCGAACACCATCACGGTATTGTCGAGGACGCCTGCGTCTTTCATGTCGCGGTAGAGTTCTTCGGCTTCCCGGTTGCGTTCGCCAATCCCGCAGAATAAGCTAACGCCTTCGTACTGGCTGACGGTGTTGTGGATCATCTCGGTCAGCAACACGGTTTTGCCAACTCCCGCACCGCCAAACAATCCCGCTTTCCCCCCCCGTTCGAGGGGGACGAGCAGGTCGATGGCTTTAATGCCCGTCTCGAAGATTTCGGAGGTGGTCGATTGGCGAGCTAGGGAAACGGGGGGTTGGTGGATGGAGCGTTGCTGTTGGGTTTGGAGGGGGGATTTTTTGTCGATGGGGTGACCGAAGACGTTAAAGACGCGACCGAGCAATTCGTTCCCGACGGGGACTTGCAGGGGGGTACCGGTATCGACAATCGGCGATCCGCGTGCCAAGCCAGAAGTGGGGGTCAGGGCAATTCCGCGTACGGTTTCGCCGTCGAGGTGGTTGACGACTTCGATAATAATGCGATCGCCCTCGCCAGCAACCAGTTGGGTCAGCAGTTCGGGGAGTTCGCGGGGAAAGCGAGCATCGACGACGCTACTGCGAACGGAGAGAACGGTGCCTTGGTTGAGGTGAGGTATATCGTCGGTTTCGGGGGACATGAACTATGAATACCTCGCTGTTGGGTTGGGGATTGACGAAGTTTTGTAAAATTTTAGAAAGATAGATTAATTTTTGAGTGGGAGATAGGTTCAAGACTGAACAATTTTTAATCCAAATTTAAGGAAAAATTGCCAGAATTTGCTGAATTCGGATAATTCTATTATACAATTACACCTCTGGTGCAACGACCTGCATCTATCGACGGACAGAGAATTAGGCAGGGGAGCAGGGGGCAGTTCAAGAAAGAGTGGTGCGTTGCAGCGTTTTCACCCCATGGCAAGATCCGAAAATCGATCTCCGCCGCATACGGACGGTTCGCGAGCCGCCCCTACCAAGATCGGTTGCCTGTTGCCCGTTACCCGTTGCCTGCTCTCCCCGATTCCCGATTCCCGATTCCCTCCCTTCCAACACGAGCATGGCGCAAGCACTCCCGCACGGCGTCGGCGGAATCGAGGTCTAAGGCACGCAGGGCAACGGTTTCGGCACTGGCGAGATCCCATTGGGCGATCGCGGTTTTGACTGAGGCGATCGCGGGCGGGTTGACGCTTAATTCGTCTACGCCCAATCCCAATAAAATTGGAGAGGCGATCGGGTTGGAGGCAATTTCGCCGCAGACACTCACTTCGATTTCAGCCGCTCGGGCGGCGGTGACAGTTTGCCGGATCGATCGCAATACGGCGGGTTCGAGGGCATCGGCGAGGCGGGCGACTTTGGGATTGGCGCGATCGCTGGCCATGATGTACTGGCTCAGGTCGTTGGTGCCGATGCTGAAAAAATCCACTTCCTCGGCCAAGCGATCCGCCATGGTGACGGCGGCGGGGACTTCTACCATGATGCCGACGGGCAATTTCTCGTTAAACGGAATTTCAGCTTGGCGCATTCGAGCTTTGAGTTCCACCAACACTTGCTTGATGTGGCGAATCTCGCGCACCGACGCCACCATGGGAAACATCAGCCGCACCGGATAGTCGGCACTGGCACGCAACACCGCCCGCAGTTGAGCGTCGAGCAGTTGGGGACAATCCAGACTCTGTCGAATGCCCCGCCAGCCTAAAAATGGGTTGGGTTCGATCGCCCCGTCGAGATAGGGCAGGGACTTATCGCCGCCGAGATCCATGGTGCGAATGGTAACGGGAAAGCAACTAAAGATTTTGGCAATGGTGCAATAGGTCTCGAACTGTTCGTCCTCGGTGGGGGGAGCGAGGCGATCGAGATAGAGAAATTCGGTGCGCAACAAACCGATTCCCGCCGCGCCGCACTCGTAGGCAATTCGGGCGGTTTCGGCATCGATCGCGTTGGCAACGATGGGAATTTTAATGCCGTCGCGGGATACGGCTTCCAAGAAGGGATGGAACTCGTGGCGATCGCTGTGCTGTCGCTGGCGCAGTTGTTGCAGGCAATGCTCGCTCGGTTGCACCCACACCCGTCCCGCTTCGGCATCCATGGCGACGGGAACGCCCGTTTCGAGCTGCAAGAGGGCTTCGCCGACCCCGACAATAGTGGGAATGCCTCGAATTTTCGCAATTAGGGCGCTGTGAGCCGTGGCACTGCCTTCGACGGTACAAATCCCCAACACGCGATCCGGTTCGAGCCGCGCCATGTCCGAGGGAGCTAAATCCTGCGCCACCAAGATCCCCGGTTGCTGCCAGTCGAGGGGGGTGGCGGCTTGTCCCACCAGCAATTGCAACACGCGGGTGCCGATATCTTTCACGTCTTCGGCGCGTTCTTGCAAATACGTTTCATCGAGGGTATTGTAGGCGCTTGCCATCTCTGCGATCGCTTGCTGCCAAGCGGCGGGTGCGCGGCGGCGTTCGTCGTAAATCAGTTCCCAGGCGCGATCGAGTAGAGCCGGATCGTCTAAATACAGCAAGTGTGCCTGAAAAATTGCCAGTTCTTCGCGATGGGTGTTGAAGTGAGTGTCGCGGGCGAGATCTTGAATTTGGCGTTGGGCGGCTTGAACGGCAGATTGTAACGAGTGCCATTCGGCGTTGGGATCGGGGGCGGGGTCGTCGGCAATTTTGCTCAAGGCGGGGTGGTAGGAAATCAGAGGACCGATCGCGATACCAGGAGAGGCGGGGGTACCGTTGAAAACTTGGGGATCGGCGTCTGGGTCGGCGGCGGGAGGCGAGGCGCGATCGCTCGGGGGAAATGCCGGCGGCGGATCGTCGGCGGGGGTTTCGATCGCCCGTTGCATGGCAATGGCAGCCCGTTCGGCATCGTCTCCGGTGGCGGCGATGGCGATGTCGTCCCCCTGGCGGATGTCGAGCAGCATCAGTTGGTTAATGCTGTTGGCGTTGGCGTTTCGACTGGAACGGGTGAGGTTGTGCAGGAAGATTTCGGCGCGAAATCGAGTGGCGAGGGTGACCAATTGGGCGGCTTGACGGGTGTGGAGTCCGAGGGAATTGGCGGCGATCGCCTGACGTTCGACGGTCGTTGGGGGATCGAGGGCTTCGGATTTAGCGTGCAGGGCGCGGTTGGCAGCAGCGAGGGCGCATTCGAACTCAGTTTCGGCAGCAGCGGCGATCGCGCCTTCAATGAAGGGGGCATCGCACAGTCGAATTTGAGCTTGACGGTGGTGGGGTAACTCGGCGAGGCGGTGTTTGACCCAGGTGCGAGCGTGCTGCCAATCGGTCAGCACGAGAATTCCGGTTCCGTCATCGACGGTTTCGAGGGCGGCGGCAAAATCGGCATCACCGTTGTCGGGAAAGGCGATCGCAAGGGAAACGGCGGTGGATGCGTGTTGTAAGGCGAACTCTTTCACCCCGGCTGCGAGGGTACGATTTTGAGAAACGAGGACAATGCCGACCATAAATATGCGTGCGGTGTGCGAACGGAGGCGCGATTCAACTTCATTGTGCCTTCGATTTGGTTGATTTTGGCAAATGGATCGCCCAGATCGCTCAGTTCCCAGTCACCAATTGTCTGCTCTCTCCCTATCTCTCCATCTCCTGTTGCCGGTTGCCTTACTCACAACTGTCATCGGTAGCTTCAAAGGAATTAAAGAATCGCGTCACGTCAGAGGGGCGATTGTCGGTTCGATCGTAACTCGCGGCTAAGATATACAAGCGATCGCCAATCCAATACAGGTTAAAGTCAACAATTTTCTCGCCGCTGCTCGTCGTAAAGGTGCGAACGTGACAGCCCCGCTCCTCACTCATCTCCGACTCAATCACTTCTCCCCCCCCATAGGCAATTAGGCGATCGCGTATTCGATCCAAGAGAAATTCGGGCGCGGCGGTCTCGGGCGCATCCCCGTAGGCGACCGCGAAACGTTCGCCGACACTATACCCGGTCAGGGAGATCGTGCCAGCGTCGAGGTCGATATCTACCGTCTCTTCTTCGGCAGTGTCGGGCAGTAAAATCGCAAACTGACCGCGATCGGAGACGAATTCCTGCCAGTCCTCGTTTTGCTGGGTAACCTCTAAAGCCGGATCGGGATCGGGATGGTTAATCCTGTATATTTCTCGCTCGAACTGCTCTCTTCCTTGCTCGAAAAAGTCAGGGCGCTCGAACACTTGGGCGCGAGCGGGAATGGCAAGACCCAGCAAAATTGCAACGCCCAACATTCCACTGGCGTAGCGACAGTGATTCCAACCAGAAGCGCGGGGTAAACTCATGGGGCGATCGCTCCTATCGTTCTCCTTTCTATTGTAGACGGAGCAATCGATCCGCTGTCATCGCGCGATCGAGTGACTTTGACGCAACTTGGGGGCTTGGAGACCAAGCCCCTACCCGAGATTACGCCCCTTCGCGCAACTTATCTAACACGCTGCGATCTTCGAGGGTAGACGTATCGCCTGCCACCTCTTGACCGGAGGCGAGAGACTTGAGCAAGCGACGCATGATCTTGCCCGATCGCGTTTTCGGCAGGGAATCGGTAAAGCGAATTTCCCCCGGACGGGCGATCGCGCCGATTTCGTTTGCCACGTGCTGCTTCAGTTGTTTTTCTAACTCGTCGCTGGGGTCGTAGTCGCCTTCAAGGGTGACAAACGCTACGATATTCTCCCCTTTCACTTCGTCGGGTTTGCCGACCACTGCTGCTTCGGCAACCGCGTTGTGCGACACCAACGCCGACTCGATCTCCATCGTTCCCATGCGGTGTCCTGCCACGTTAACGACATCATCGACGCGACCCATAATCCAGAAATAACCGGTTTCGTCGCGCCGCGCCCCATCTCCGGCAAAGTAAAAATACTGACCGTCCTTGGGCGGGATATGCTCCCAATAAGTGCGGCGGAAGCGATCCGGGTCGCCATACACCGTACGCATCATGCCGGGCCAGGGATGCTTCACGACCAAATAGCCGCCTTGGTTTTCTGGCACGGGGTTGCCGTCTAAGTCCACCACGTCGGCAATAATTCCAGGGAAGGGCATCGTTGCGGAACCCGGTTTGGCGGGAATGGCACCAGGCAGCGGCGTAATCATAAAACCGCCGGTTTCCGTTTGCCACCACGTATCGACGATCGGACAGCGTTCGCCACCAATAACGCGATAGTACCACATCCACGCTTCGGGGTTAATCGGTTCGCCCACGGTTCCCAACAGCCGCAGGGAAGAGAGGTCGCGGGCGTTGGGATGGTGTTCGCCCAGTTTGATCAAGGCGCGAATGGCGGTGGGGGCGGTGTAGAAGAGGGTGACGCCGTATTTCTCCACCACGTCCCACAAACAGCCGGGGTTGGACGGACGGGTGGTGCCTTCGTACATCAGCGTGGTCGCCCCGTTAGAGAGCGGCCCGTAAACGATGTAGCTGTGTCCGGTAATCCAGCCCACATCGGCGGTACACCAGTAAACGTCGGTATCCTTGAGGTCGAACGCCCACTTGTTGGTCACGTGGGTGTAGAGGTTGTAACCGCCGGTAGTGTGAACGACGCCTTTGGGTTTGCCGGTGGTGCCGGAGGTGTAGAGGATGAACAGCATATCTTCGCTGTCGGTCGGTTCGGCGGGACAATCGGCGGAAACCCCAGCTTGCAGGTCGTGCCACCAGTGGTCCCGTCCCGGTTCCATGTGGATTTTCTCGCCGGTTCGCTGTACCACGAGGACGTTATCGACGCTAGGTGCGCCGTTGTTGTCCAGGGCTTTATCGACCTGAATTTTGAGGGGGACGACGGAATCTTTGCGATAGCCGCCATCTGCGGTAATGACGAGTTTGGCTTCGGCGTCTTGCAGGCGGTCTTTGAGGGCTTCGGCGCTAAATCCGCCAAAAACGACGGTGTGGGGCGCGCCAATTCGGGCACAGGCGAGCATGGCGATCGCCGCTTCGGGAATCATGGGCATATAGATGCCGACGCGATCGCCTTTTTGGACGCCCAACTGCTTGATGACGTTCGCCATCTGGCAGACTTCCCGGTGCAGTTGGAAGTAGGTGTAGGTGCGCGAGTCGCCGGGTTCGCCTTCCCAAATCAGGGCGGCTTTGTTTCTGCGCCAGGTGTTCAAATGGCGATCGAGGCAGTTGTGAGAAATGTTGAGCTGTCCGCCGACAAACCATTTGACGTTGGGAGGTTGCCAGTCGAGGACGGTATCCCACTTTTTAAACCAGTCTAATTCTTGTTCGGCTAAATCCGCCCAGAACTGTTCGGGGTGGGTCGCCGCTTGTTCGTAAAGCTGTTGGTATTGGTCGAGGCTGCTGATATGGGCGTTTTGAGCGAATTCCTGGGAGGGGGGAAAGAGGCGTTTTTCTTTGAGGATAGATTCTATAGTGTCTCGAGACATTGGTGTTCGTTTGATAGACTACGATTCGTAGTGTCAGTTTAGCGGCAACGGTGGGCTGGAGAGTCACAAGGCGACATTTTTTAAATTTCTCTCCTCATCCCCTCATCGTCACTATCCCTCCCGACGTTGCTGCAAAATAAACTGAGCGATCGCCAAATCCACGGGCGTCGTTACCTTCAAATTCGTTTCCTCGCCCGGAACCACGCGCACGGGCAAGCCGCATTTTTCAAACAACGCCGCATCGTCAGTCACGTTCCAACCCCGCTCCCGTCCGGTGTCGTGGCACTGTTTGAGCAACTTGACCTCAAATCCCTGCGGCGTCTGCGCCGCCCACAAATCGTTGCGATCGGGCGTATCGCGAATCAATCCCGTCTCGTCTACCACCTTAATCGTATCTTTGACCGAAATGGCAGCGATCAATCCAGGACAGTGCAGTAGGGCTTCGGCACAGCGATCGAGCAATTCCGGCGTTGCCAGACATCGCGCCCCATCGTGAATTAACACGCGATCGGCTTCCGGGGGCAGCGCTTGCAAGCCATTGTAAACCGACTCCTGCCGCGTTGCGCCTCCCCGAATCAACTGCACCGGCTTCGAGAGTCCCAGCGGGGCAATAATAGCGTTTAAATCCGACCAATCCTCCGGCTGCGATAGGATGCCGATCCATTCGATGCGAGTGGCGGCTTCAGCAGCCAGCAAGGTCAAGGCAATTAAGGGTTTGCCAGCAAGGGATAGCAGCAGTTTATTGCGATCGCTGCCCATGCGGCGACCCATTCCAGCGGCGGGAATCAATAAATACATCGATCGTCAGGGTCTGAACTAGGTATATATTAGGGAGCGTGGTATCGGGGAGATTTGTCCGAGATGGCGATGTCCCAACGCGGGCGATCGCGATCCGAGCAATCCGAAATCGACCCTAAATTACCATTTATTGAGAACCGCTACCGAGTACGTTCGATCCATAGATCATTATGATGCACATACTGGCCCTTGTTCCCGGCGGGATCGGAGATCAGCTCTTATTTTTCCCGACCATTGAGGAACTGAAGCGGTACTATCCCGACGCCAACATCGACATCGTTGCCGAACCCCGCGCGATGGGTGCCTATCGCGTCAGCAAGTTTTACCACGAGGGATCGCTGCGCGTGTTGCCGTTCGATTTCAAAGATCGCAACGGTATGTCCGACTGGGGCAACCTGATCGGCATTATCCGCGATCGCGAATACGATCTGGTGCTGTCTCTCGGCAAGCGTTGGGCGGTCAAATTCCTGTTGTGGATGACCGGCATTCCCAAACGCATTGGCTACACCGAAACCAGTGGCAGTTGGTTGCTCACTGACGCAGTACCGCTCAAAACCGAGCAATACGCCGCCCACATGTACCACGATTTGGTGCAGGGGTTGGGCATTCAATCGCCGTGTCCGCCCATTTCCATCAACCTGCTCAAACAGGACTTGGATTGGGCAGAATCCCAACAGCAACGCCTCGGCGTCAAAGACAGCGGCTACATCCTGGTTCACGGCGGATCGAGTCAACTGGCTCAATCCAAAGGTTTGGACAAGCTGTATCCGGTGGAAAACTGGCAGAAAATTCTCAGCGAGTGGCAACAGCGTCAGCCCAATTTGCCGATTGTGGTGGCCAAAGGTCCCGAAGATGAGGCGTGGGTGCGCCAGCTCTCGCAAGCGGTGGACGACCTCAAAATTATCAGTCCGCCGGATATCGGCAAATTAGCCGCAACCATTGCCGGTGCTAACGTGATGCTGTGTACCGATAGCGCCCCCATGCATTTGGCGGTAGCAGTGGAAACCTACACCATTGCCCTGTTCGGACCGACCGATCCGAAGAAATTGCTTCCCGAGAGCGATAAATTTATCGGCATCCAGTCCCCGAGCGGCAAGATGTCGGATATTTCTGCCGAAATGGTACTCGAAAAACTGTTAGGTCAGTAATCGGGCGGTTTTTTAGCGATTGGCGATCCGTGCTACATGGTACGCTGCGCGATCGCGCCGCCTGAAGGATCGGACTCGAACTCGGGTATGATGAGGTGAGAGTTTCGGCAAATTGGAGAAGCAACGATCGCTATTTCTTCCCCCGCTATCCATCCCGAAGGCACCTGGACGATCGCGACAGCCCAGAACCACCAAGGCGGCTCTTATTCGGGAACCGTACAAATCCAGCCGATGGGTCAAACTTACCTCGTGTTGTGGTTGACCACGGCTGGCAGTTTTACGGGACTTGGGTTTGTGCGAGACGGACATCTGCTGACTGGCTGGGCTGTCGGCGCGATGTATTGGACGATGCTGTACAAAATTAACGGCGATGGTACCCTCGATGGCGAGTGGGTGTCGTCTTCGATGGCAAATTTGGGCGCAATGGGCTGGGACAAGGTGACGGATGGCGTTCCCGGTCAACTCGAAGGGGTCTATCAGCGTCAGGGAGTCCTACCGGGGACGAACAATCGCTACCGGACGACGCTGACAATTCGCACGGTCGGTCAGACCTATCACTTGTTCGGCTCGCCGCGAGATGCCTTGCAAGGGATTGGCGTGCGGGTGAATGATTGGTTGATCGTGTCGTGGGGGTATAGCGAGGCGTATGGCGTGATGGATTACGCACTGGAGGGGGATAAAATCGAGGGACGGTGGGCGATTCGATCGCAGGGGATCCTGGCAAGGGAAACGCTGTTGAAGGTATGTTAGGGGTCTACCCGGCGTTCGACCGATAAAATATCGTCAGTTTCTGCTGGGAACAAACTTCCTTACTCAAACGATCGCCGATAGCGTTCTAATAACTGCGGCAAGTAATCGTACCCTTCTACGCCGATTGCCGACACAATTTTAGCGCGATGTTGGGCGATCGCTCCTTGAAACACTTCTTCGCCTAATTGACCCAGTAACACGGTTAATAATTTCGCCGCCTGTCGCCATTCTTCGGCTCCGATGCGTTCGAGCAAGTACATTCCGATACAGCTCGCCGAGGTCGCCTGTTCCGTATTCTCAATCCCGTAATGCGCCTCGCCTAAATAAAGAAAGTTCAACCCCAACAGGTATAAATCGCCAGAAAACTGGGCGAATTGAATGCCATTTTCTAAATACACGATCGCCGATTTCGGTTGTTCCAAAACCACATAAGCAATGCCGAGACTGTTGCAGCAAAGCGCTTGACTTTGACGATCGCCCAATCGTTCTGACTTGCGAAATCCTTGTTCTAAATAGTGAATCGCCGTTTCATAAGCCTGGGAATCGGCGTCGTCCGTCTCTCGTGCGGCGAACACCTCGCTATAGCCTAAATTCGCCAGTGCGTTGGCTTCTCCGAGGGTATCCCCAGCCTGACGGGAGAGCATTAAGGCTCGCTGGCTGTAAGTCACGGCTTCCGTATAGTCCCGTTGTGCGGAGAACGTGCGACTGAGATGATTGAGATTGGCAATTTCGCACGGCGTATCTCCGGCGTTGCGCGCGATGTTTAAGGCGTCTTGGTGGAAGGCAATGGCGCGATCGCGATTTCCCACTGCCCGTTGGGAGTATCCTAGTAATGTTAGAATCCGCGCCTTCTCTTGCGTCCCCTCGACTCGCTGGAGCGGTTCGTCGAGATAGTCAAACGTATCGCGCAGGTATTCGCCGGAAAACAGGGCAAAAACGCCGCCGTAGAGGGGAAAATAATCCCGCTGGGAGAACGTTCGCAACACCTGCAACGCCACCTGAAAGCTGGCTTTGGCGAGATATTGGCGCGGGAGGGAACTGCGCTCGAATCCGGCAGACAGTTGACACCACAGGGCGGCGAAGGTTAAATAGGTGCTAATCGAGAGCTGCCGTCCGGTTTTGGAATCGTAAGGTTGGCGATCGAACCATTCCACCAGTCCCCGCTGCACGCATTGCAAGGCGACGGCGATTTCCACCCAGTCGCGGCTGTCGAGGGGGTGGCGTTGGGCGAATTCTACCGGAGAGTTTCCGGCGGCGAGGGTGTCCAGTAACGGGGCGATCGCCCGATTTTGCACCAATTTTACCCAAGATGCCCAGGGCTGATTTTGTTGCGAAATTTTCTCAAAGCCAACGGCACCGCGCGGGCGTTCGTAAATCCAACTGAGCAGATCCCCTTGCAGGTTGTTCCAGGCTTGCAATCCGGTGTGGATGCCGTCGGCGAAGGGCTGTAATTCCTCGCTTTTCTGTAATGCTTCGGCGAGTTGGCGCACTTGTTTCAGGGTCAAGCCGTCGGGTTGGTTGGGATCGATCGCCCGGAGTAATTCTCCCAAGCGTTCTTGAGAATCACTAGCTTGAATCCGTTCCAGGGCGTCAGTGATGTTGCGAGTAGTTTGCAATTGCTGTTGGACTTGCTGCCATTCTTTCTCGATGGTTTGCAAGGCGCGGTAAGTGCGGGTAATTTTGGCGTTCTGCATTTCGTTCCCGCTTTCGACTTGCGATCGCACCTCGTCGAACCGTTCTTGCAAGCAGCGATCGAACAATTCCCCGGTTCCCGGCTCCACATCGCGGATCAGGCGTTGGTAAATCTGTTGCTTGGAGCGAATTTTACCTTGGAGGATGGTATCGATAATTTTATCGAGCAGAGCGAGATAGCGATCGCGTACCGAGATGGAGTCGGACATGGGAACTTCTTACAGCTATTTTGGCACAGGTAACCAACATTGTAGCGATCGCCCGTCCGGACAGTTGGATCGCGATCGCGAGAGAAGTTACAGTATATCTTGCCTTTCGCCTCTCGACATTATGCCAACTTTTCGCCGCTTTCTCGCTTTAACCCTGGTCGCCGCTGGATTGAGCCTGGCGGCTGGCGTTCCCCTGACCCGCGCCAATCCCGTGGTGCAAGAGGATCGAGTTGAAGAAAACACTACCCTTCCCGACGACTATCTCGGCGTGTGGAAAGGGACGGGATCCCAGGACGATCCTCCAGCGGAATGGTCGATTTTAATCGCGCTGACCCAGGGAAATATCGGGGAAACAGTGGGAACCATCGCCTATCCCTCCATTGGCTGCGGCGGCGAATTGACGCTCAAACAGGTGAATCCCGATACGATTGTAGTCATCGAGCGGATGACCTACGGCGATTTTTGTACGCCACGCGGTCGGGTGACGTTGGAACGGGTGGGAAACAGTGCTTTAGAATATGCTTGGGATTCGGAGAATTACGATATTACGGCGACGGGAATGTTGAGTCGAATTAGCGGGAAGTAGCGGCAATTTATGGTTATGCAAATTGTCATTATCGTAGCGTCGGTGGTCGTCGCCTGGTTGGTGTTTACCTGGTTAATTCGGGTGGTGAAAACCACGATTAGTACAGCACTAACCATTGCGGCGATCGTGTTAGTGTTGCAGTTGGTCTTTGGGATCGGTCCGCAACAGTTGTGGCAGGAAATGCAGCAGTTACCGCAGGCGATTGGAGAGATGTTCGGACAGTAGAAGACAGGCAACAGGCAACAGGAAGATTGTTCCTAATGCTCTAACGATTCAATCGTCCGAGTCGGGGGTTCAACGATTCTGAAACCAGAGCGTTTTTTCTATGTCTCAATACGCCAAGCGATTGATGACCGATGACCCCTGTTCGATCGCATTCTGTCTCCTGCATTGCGAGGACTGGCGGATTGTCAAGACATCGGGGCGATCGCATCCGTCAAATTCCAGTTAAAATAAATAGAATTTCGCGGCTTCTCTTAACACTATCATGACCTCTTCCAATCGCTGGCAATTCTGGATCGATCGCGGCGGGACTTTTACCGATATCGTCGCCAAACGTCCCGACGGACAACTCCTGGTTCGCAAGTTGCTCTCGGAAAATCCAGATCGCTATCGCGACGCAGCGATTCAGGGAATTCGCGAAATCCTCGAACTTCCCAGCGATGCAACCATTCCCGCTGACGATATCGCACAGGTTCGGATGGGAACCACCGTCGCCACCAATGCCTTATTAGAACATAAAGGCGATCGCACCGTCTTCGTCACCACCCAAGGGTTCGGCGATATCCTGCGAATCGGCTATCAAAACCGTCCCGATATTTTTGCTCGTCAGATTGTTTTGCCCGAAATGCTCTACGAACGGGCGATCGAAGCGGAAGAGCGGTATAATGCCAGCGGGGAAGAACGGGTTCCGTTGAACCAAACCCAGGTCGCCGCCAAACTCCAGCAAGCTTACGATGCGGGAATTCGCAGTTGCGCGATCGCTCTGATGCACGGCTATCGCTATCCCCACCACGAGCGTCAAATCGCCGCGATCGCTGGCGAGATCGGCTTTACCCAAATCTCAGTGTCCCACGAACTCAACCCGGTCATCAAGTTAGTCGGTCGCGGCGACACCACCGTTGTCGATGCCTACCTCTCCCCAATTTTACGCCGTTACGTCGATCGCGTCGCCAGTCAACTCGGCGGAACTGACACCCCCTCACCGCAACTGATGTTCATGCAGTCCAACGGCGGACTCGCGGACGCACGCCAATTTCAAGGGAAAGATAGCATCCTCTCGGGTCCTGCGGGGGGAATTGTCGGTGCGGTGCAAACTAGCTTGCGAGCCGGATTCGATCGAATCATCAGCTTCGACATGGGGGGAACCTCCACCGACGTTGCCCATTATAACGGCGAATACGAGCGGGAGTACGAAACCGAAATTGCCGGATTTCGCCTGCAAACGCCGATGATGGCAATTCACACCGTCGCAGCGGGAGGCGGGTCTAAACTGATTTTCGACGGATCTCGCTATCGGGTGGGACCGGAATCGGCGGGTGCGTACCCCGGACCGGCTTGCTATCGCAATGGGGGACCCCTAGCGGTGACCGATTGCAATGTGATGTTGGGGAAGATTCAACCCCAATTTTTCCCGCGAGTGTTCGGTTCAAATGGGGATGAGTCCCTAGACGCTGAAATCGTGCGTCAAAAGTTCGCCGACCTGGCTGAAGAGATTCGTCAGAAAACCGGGGATACTCGCCAACCGGAGGAAGTGGCGGCGGGATTCCTAGCCATTGCAGTGGAAAAGATGGCGAATGCGATTAAAAAGATTTCGCTGCAACGGGGATACGATGTCTCGAAATATACCCTGTGTTGCTTTGGCGGTGCGGGAGGTCAACACGCTTGTCTCATTGCCAATGCATTGGGAATGAAACGGGTGTTTTTACATCCCTATGCGGGGGTTTTATCGGCATACGGGATGGGTTTGGCGGACGTGCGATCGCTGCGGGAACGGTCGGTGGAGGCGAAGTTATCCGAAATCGAG
Source organism: uncultured bacterium (assembly GCA_964420595.1). GTDB lineage: Bacteria > Cyanobacteriota > Cyanobacteriia > Cyanobacteriales > Geitlerinemataceae > CAYQUF01. The sequence continues at coordinate 2,571 of CAYQUF010000062.1, read as the reverse complement.
CGATCGAAACTGGAATCAATTTTACAAGACTTAGAAACCGAAACCGCACGGGAGTTAAATCGCAAATTATCCCAAACCTTGCGCAAAGTTCACCTCAAATACGAGGGAACCGATTCGCCGCTGATGGTAGATTTCGATGCAGCGGAAATCATGCGATCGCAGTTTGAAGACATCCATCGCCAGCGGTATGGATTCGTCATGGAAGGGAAAGAGTTAATCGTGGCGAAAGTGTCTGTCGAAGCCATTGGCGAAACCTACACGCCAGCGGAACCGCAATTAGAACGAACTTCTTCGCAACCGCCGCAACCCGTGGCAACGGTTCCCATGTACGCCAGCGGACAATGGCACGAAACACCGCTATTTCAACGGGAGAATTTACAACCGGGCGATCGCTTGGTCGGTCCTGCAATCATCGTCGAACCCACGGGAACGGACGTTATCGAACCGGGTTGGCAAGCGGAACTAACGTATCAAAACCATTTAATCCTATCGGCGATGGCGACAGAAACCGAACCCGAATCCAATCATAAATCCGAATTACAAGCTCCCGCATCCAAACCCGACCCGGTCATGTTGGAAATTTTTAACAACTTATTCCGGGCGATCGCCGAACAAATGGGCGTCACTCTCCAGAATACCGCATCTTCAGTCAATATCAAAGAACGCCTCGATTTCTCCTGTGCCATATTCGATCGCCACGGTCAACTGGTCGCCAACGCACCCCACATTCCCGTCCATTTAGGCTCCATGAGCGAAAGCGTAGAAGCCTTAATTGCCGACAAAGGCGACACGCTACAACCGGGGGACGTTTATATGTTAAACAACCCCTACAACGGCGGCACTCACTTGCCGGATATCACCGTCATTACCCCCGTTTTTACCAATACCAATACAAAGACCCCCTTATTTTACGTCGCCTCCCGGGGACACCACGCCGACATTGGCGGAATCACCCCCGGTTCCATGCCACCCACCAGTCGCACCATTGAAGAAGAAGGGATATTAATCGACAATTTCCAATTAGTCGGCAACGGTCGATTTCGCGAATCCGAGTTATTAGAATTACTCACCTCTGGCAGCTATCCCGTTCGCAATCCCGCCAAAAATATTGCCGACCTGCAAGCACAAATTGCCGCCAACGAACGCGGCGTGCAAGAATTGCACCGTACCCTCGATATCTTTGGCTTAGATGTGGTGCAAGCGTACATGGCTCACGTGCAAAACAACGCCGAGGAATCGGTGCGACGGGTCATCGACGTCTTGAAAGATGGAGAATTTGCCTATCCGTTAGATGGGGGAGGAGAAATTCGGGTCAAAATTGCGATCGATCAAGGCGATCGCACTGCTACCATCGATTTTAGCGGCACCTCCGACTCCCTCGACAGCAACTTCAACGCACCCGCTGCGGTCTGCAAGGCGGCGGTTCTCTACGTCTTCCGCACCCTGGTCGATGACGACATTCCCCTCAACGCCGGGTGTCTCAAACCGCTAAAAGTCGTCATTCCCCCCGGTTCGATGCTCGATCCTCGCGAAGGTGCAGCGGTGGTCGCGGGAAACGTGGAAACTTCGCAAGTTATCGTCGATACCCTGTATGCGGCGTTGGGAGTGATGGCGGCGTCCCAGGGAACCATGAATAATTTCACCTTTGGCAATACCAACCATCAATATTACGAAACCATCTGCGGCGGTTCCGGTGCGGGTGCGACGTTTGACGGGACAGACGCGGTGCATACCCACATGACCAATTCGCGGCTGACCGACCCGGAGGTGTTGGAATGGCGATTCCCGGTGTTGCTCGAACGGTTTGCGATTCGACCGGACAGTGGCGGACGCGGTCGCTATCGCGGCGGAAATGGGATTATTCGGCGGATTCGCTTTCTCGAACCGATGACGGCGGCGATTCTGTCGGGTCGTCGGACGGTTCCGCCTTATGGGTTGCACGGTGGCGAACCTGGTGCGGTTGGCAAAAATTGGATCGAACGTGGCGATGGGTCGGTGGACGTGTTAGGGGGAACGGCGGTCGTACAGATGCAGGTGGGGGATGCGTTTGTGGTGGAAACTCCTGGCGGTGGGGGGTATGGTTAGAGCAGTTGTTAGTCCCGTACGGTACACTTCCGTTGAGGGAAGGTAACAGATAATTCGAGAATGTACCTCATCAACCTTGGAAATGTTCTAACAATTATATTGAGTTGATAAGTTAGGGATAGTGTCCAACCCGACCGAATACGATAGTCCGTGGAAAGAAGCACTCGACGTTTACTTCCCCGAATTCCTGCAACTGCTCTTTCCCAACGTCTACACAGACATTAACTGGGAACGAGGATACGAATTCCTCGATACCGAACTGCAAAAAGTAGTTCGAGACGCCAACCTGGGGAAACGCTTCGCCGACAAATTAGTTAAAGTTTGGCTAAATGACGGCGTAGAAACCCTAATTTTGATTCACCTGGAAATTCAGGGACAATACGACGCCAACTTTACCCAACGGATGTTCGTCTACCACTATCGCATCTTCGATCGCTACCGGTGTCAAGTGGTCAGTTTAGCAGTTCTGGGAGACAACAACCCCCA
>CAYQUF010000061.1:7240-24459 GCA_964420595.1 uncultured bacterium | reverse complement strand
AAAAAGCGATCGGTCATGCCCACCCTACGGTTTACGTTAGATACGTATAACTGTCCAAACTGCGCTTGTAATTTTGCAGCAACATTTGAGACTCCGCTAGCGTAATTCGTTTCTGTTGCAGGGCGCGTTCGGTTTGCTGGCGAATGCTTTCGATTAAATCCTCGGGATCGTACTGGACGTAATCGAGGACTTCGGTCATGGTATTACCTTCGATCGCGTGTTCGATTTCGTAGCCATCTGGCGTTAATTTGATGTGAACGGCATTGGTATCGCCAAACAAATTATGTAAATTTCCCATAATTTCTTGATAGGCACCCACCAAAAACATTCCTAAATAATAGGGCTTTTCATCTTCAAGCGGATGCAATTCTAACAGCGATTTCACGTCGAGCAAATTGATAAACCGATCTAACTTTCCATCGCTATCGCAGGTCAAATCCGCCAGCGTCCCCCGCACCGTCGGTTCTTCATTTAACCGATGAATCGGCATAATTGGAAAGAGTTGGTCGATCGCCCACGTATCGGGAGCCGATTGGAAAATTGAAAGATTGATGTAATAAATCGAGGCTAAAATTTTATCTAATTCCTGCAAATCTTCCGGTACGTATTCCTGCTGGCGGACGATCGCCTGAATTTTACGACAGCACGCCCAATACAAGCGTTCGGCGGTAGCGCGTTCGGCTAACCCGAGATAGCCGAAATTAAACAAACTAATCGCTTCGTCTTTAAATTGGATCGCATCGTGATAGGCTTCCTGATAGTTTTGCGCGTCGATCGCCTCGTAAGTATCCCGTAAATTGCGCAAAATTAAATGCTCTTTTTTGCCATTGGCTTCCGCGACCGTCGCCGGAACGTCACTGGTACCGAGAACGTCGAAAATTAGTACCGAATGATGAGACGCGATCGCCCGTCCGCTTTCGCTAATTAACGTCGGAACCGCCAACTCTCGCTCCTCGCACGCCTCTTTCACCTCCGCCACGATATCGTTGGCATAATTTTGCATATTGTAATTTTTCGAGGCGTGAAAATTACTTTTCGACCCGTCGTAATCCACCGCCAAACCGCCACCAACATCGAGATATTGCATATTCGCGCCCATAAGCGCCAACTCGACATAGATTTGGCTGGCTTCTCGAATCGCATCTTTAATCGTGCTAATCGAAGAAATTTGCGAGCCGATGTGAAAGTGCAACAATTGCAGCGAATCGAGGAGTTGAGCCGATCGCAACTGTTCGATCGCATCGACAATTTCGGGAATATTCAATCCAAACTTAGCGCGATCGCCACTCGAAGATCCCCACCGTCCGATTCCCTTACTGGTCAGTTTGGCGCGCACCCCCACCACGGGTTGAATCCCCAACTCGCGACTGGCATTAACAATCAGTTCGACTTCTTCGAATTGCTCGATGACAATGATAGTATGGTGTCCCAACTTACGCGCCAGCAACGCCGTTTCGACATAGTCGCGATCCTTGTAGCCGTTACAAATCAGCAACGCTCCCGGCGTCTTCAAATGCGCCAGCGCAATCAGCAATTCCGGTTTCGACCCCGCTTCCAAACCAAACTGATGGGGTTTGCCAAACTCGACCACATCTTCAATCGGGTGGCGCTGTTGGTTGCACTTGACCGGAAACACGCCACGATAGATCCCCCCATAACTATAACGGGCGATCGCCTTGGCAAAACAGGCATTCAACCGCTCGATCCGGTCTTCGAGAATGTCCGAAAACCGCAGCAGCAGGGGCGTTGCAAGATTGCGCTGGCGCAGTGCGTCTACCAATTCGTAGAGATCGAGCGACCCCCCGCGATCGCCTTTTGGCGAAACCGTGATGCGACCGGCGGCATTAATGGAAAAATAGGGATCGCCCCAACCGTTAATCCGGTACAACTCCTCGCTCGCCTCAATCGTCCAACCGGATTGGGATTCCTTCTGATTAACTGACTCGTTCGCCTCTGCGGGAGTTGCGGACAAACCCATAATGACCTCAAATGCTTGCAACTAGACAGTGTATCGTTGTTATTCAGACTTTAAAAAGGCAAATCGGGGTTCGTAGTAAACGCTTTAGCGTTTTCCCATCCCCCCATCCCCTCAATCCCTGCTAATCTGTCTGTTGGACTAAAAGGAGGAGATTGGTTTGGAACGTACCTTTATCGCCATCAAACCCGACGCCGTGCAACGCGGACTCGTCGGCGAAATCATCACTCGCCTAGAAGCCAAAGGCTTCGCACTGGTGGGAATGAAACTCACCAACGTCAGTCGCGAACTCGCCGAGAAACACTACGCCGTCCACAAAGACAAACCCTTCTTTAGCGGACTGGTCGAATTTATTACCTCCGGTCCCGTCGTCGCCATGGTGTGGGAAGGAAAAGGGGTCGTCGCCTCCGCTCGCAAAATCATCGGTTCGACGAATCCCCTGGAGTCCGCACCGGGAACCATTCGCGGCGACTTTGGCTTGGATATCGGTCGCAACCTGATTCACGGCTCCGACGCAGTCGAAACGGCGAACCAGGAGATCGACCTGTGGTTCAAGCCGGAAGAACTCGCTACTTGGCAACCGACGATGATGCCTTGGCTGTACGAATAATCCAACCGTAAGGCTGGGGAGAGGGAAATTGCCGGACTTCCCTCTCTCGATCGACTCGAATTTGGATTAATCCGAGTTGCGACTTCCCTGTGCTTCAGGCGGAACTCGCTTGGAAAATCCCCACGCAAACGTCAGGATAATTAGCGAAACCACCAACCACTGCGGCGGGACGAAGCTGTGGTCGATGACCCGCAACAGCAAGCGCAATCCGACGAAACCGACGGTAATATATCCGGCATCTTCGAGATATTCGTATTCCTCGAGCCAGCGAATGAACAATCCCGCCATCAGTCGCAGTGCGATGACGCCGATGGTGCCGCCTGCTAGAATGAGCCAGGTGCTGTCGGACAGGGCGATCGCCGTGGTAACGCTGTCGAGGGAAAAGGCGAGGTCGGTCAGCGCAATCAGCGGGATCGCTTGCCACAGCGACTGAAACCGAGGTCCGTGATGGTGGTGTTGTTCGTCTTCGTCCGAGGCGAAGTATTGGAATACCAGCCAGAGCAGGTAGAGCGCTCCGAGTAACTCGAATTGCCAGTATTGCACCACCCACGTCGCCGTCAGGATCAGTGCGACGCGCAACCCGTAGGCAAAGAGCAAGCCTAAATTGAGGGCTTGACGCTGGAGTTTTTGGCTGTCTAACCCTTGAGAGATCGCGGCGAGGGCGATCGCGTTATCGGCTGAAAGCACCGCTTCCAGAGCGATCAGAATGGCGAGAATGAATAGCGTTTCGATGCCGAAGTTAAACGGCGAATCCAGGATGCGATCGAGCATGGAACGATTAATTGAACCCGAATAGCAAACGTTAACAACAAATGGGGCATCGTCTCCGACCGTGCAGAGAGGATTGCCCCCTACTTAAGATAGCCTAATTGTTTGTTGTCGGGGTTTGGTTTCCAACCCCTTTCCCTCTGGGGTGGAAAAACGCGCGCATCGTTGAGGGCAAACTCGACCGGGACAGAAACGGGGCGATCGGTCTACGATAAGAGAGTTGCCCGTACTGCATCCATGGCTCGATCTCGATTTCGCAAACTCGCGACCTATCTGCGTCCCCACCGCAAGCAAGCGGCGTTGGGGATTTTAGCACTGCTGCTCGTTAACGGATTGGGGGTCTACATTCCCCAACTGATTCGCAACGGAATCGACGAACTGCGCCAGTCGTTTAGTTTCGATCGCGTCTTGTATTTCGTTGGGGCGATCGTCCTTCTCAGCAGTATCATGTGGGGGATTCGGGTCGCCTCGCGCATCCTGATCTTCGGCATCGGTCGTCGGGTGGAATTCGACCTCAAACAGCAGATTTTCGAGCATCTGCTCACCCTCGAACCGTCTTATTTCGCTCGCAATACTGTCGGCGACCTGATCAACCGCGCCACCAGCGATGTGGATAATATCCGCCGGTTGCTCGGATTTGCCGTATTGAGCATCATCAATACGATTTTTGCGTACGGGTTGACGCTACCGGCGATGATGTCGATCGATTTAAAATTAAGCTTGCTGGCGATCGCGGTGTATCCGGTCATGTTTGTCGCCGTGTGGCTGTTCAGCCATCGCTTGCGCGCCCAACAAATGCAAGTGCAAGAGAGATTGTCCAACTTGAGCGAGTTAATTCAGGAGGATATGAGCGGCATTCCCCTGATTAAAATTTACGCTCAGGAAGAGAACGAGCGACAGGCGTTTGGCGAATCCAATGACAAATTTCTCGATGCCAACCTAGCGCTGGCGAAAACTCGCAATATTCTATTTCCCCTCCTGCAAGGACTGGCGAGTGTTAGCTTGCTGCTGATTTTAGCCTTTGGCGCAGAGGCGATCGCCTCCGGTGCGGTCAGCGTCGGCGGATTCGTCGCGCTAATCCTCTACGTCGAACGCTTGGTACTACCCACGGCGTTGCTCGGCTTTACCCTCACCATCTACCAACGCGGCGAAGTCAGTATCGATCGCATCGATGCCATTCTAACCGCCAAACCCGAAATTTACGACGTTCCCGAGGCGATGTCGCTGTCTCCCCAAGAAGTGCGAGGAGACCTCAGCGCGACGGAACTGACTTACACCTACCCGGATACCCAGCAACCGGCACTCGATCGCGTCAGTTTTAACATCGAAGCGGGCGAAACCGTTGCCATTGTCGGACCGATCGGATCGGGCAAATCCACCCTCGCCAACGCTCTCCCTCGCTTGCTCGAAATCGAACCCGGTCAGGTCTTTCTCGACGGTAACGACATTACAAAATTGCGCTTGCGAGATTTACGCCAGTCTATCGCTTACGTACCGCAAGATAGCTTCTTATTTGGCATGACCGTTCGCGATAACATCCGCTATGGCGATCCCCTCGCCGAAGATCCGGAAGTGGAACACGCTGCCAAACAGGCACAAATTCACGCCGAAATCTTCAACTTCCCGCAGCAATACGACACCATTGTGGGCGAACGAGGCATTACCCTCTCCGGCGGTCAGCGACAGCGGATGTCCCTCGCCAGAGCGTTGTTGGTCGATGCCCCCGTCCTGATTTTAGACGATGCCCTCTCCAGCGTGGACAATCAAACGGCGACCGAGATTTTAGACAATCTCTCGGGGGGAACCAATAGCAAAACCGTGGTGTTTATTTCGCACCAACTCTCCGCCGCCGCCACCGCCGATCGCATTTTTGTGATGGACAAGGGTAAAATCGTGCAAACGGGAACCCACGCCGACTTGTTGGAACAGCCGGGGTTGTACAGTTCCCTGTGGGATCGGCAAAAGTTAGAGGAATTGCTGCGCTAGCACTGCAACCAGCTATCGATTGCCTCGGTGGACTTCACTCGGTGCATCCCCGCTTCCGCAAAGCGATCGAAAGCCGAATTCGCTGCATCGGTATAGTCTACTACGCCGGGAACGACTACGGGGGAAGTACAATCTTCGAGCAAGTAAACTTTCTGCGCCAATTGCGGATCCCGCGCTTGAATTTCATCGAGCAGGTCGCGCACCGTCCACGCCACACAGTGACTCTGGGCTTGACCCGCCACGAGAATGGCGTCAAATCCGAGCAACCGTTCGATTAACCCGGTATTTTTGACCGCGATGGGTTTCCCGTCCTGGTCTTCCAACACTTCCGGTTGCAGGACTGAATAGTTCTCGGTGAGGGGATTGCTGCCTTTGAGTTGTACGTTGGTTTGGCTGTTGCGGGCGAGATTGTGGAAATAACAGGCTTCCTCCACGGCGGAAACGAGGGCGTGGGAAATTCCGCCGAGCATGGCGTGATAGGGCCAAACCATCAGTGGATACTTGCTATCGAGATTCAACCGCTTGGCGTAGTGGAGAGCGTAGGCTTGCAGCCAGTCGGGGTTGGCGTTGGCGATGTTGGGCGCGACGGCGGGGTTGACTTTCCAAGTGCCGTTTTCGACTTCCTCGTAGGAAATCGGCGTCATGGGGTTGGGATGTTCGCCACTGTCGTTAATCCAGAACACGGGATGGAAGATTTGCATGGCGGTGTGGGTGTCCATCGTGGGAATAATTTCGGTGATGGCGCCCAAGTGGCGATAGATGAACTCGCACAGTCGCACGTTGTCTTCCACCGCACCGCGACCGCTGCGACCTGCTGCAAATAGCTCGAAGTCCGGAATGCAGAAGGTATTTTGCACGTCAATTGCCAACAGGGCAATGCGCGGGTTATCGTTGGCGGCGGGTTGGATGTTATTTTCTCTCGCCCAGGCTTTGGCTTCGACGGCGCGGATGTCGTAGGGAACTCGCCAGACTTCGCCGACCGTGGTGGGGTTGAAGTGGGGCGGAATGGGTAGGGAGGTGGATGCGCTCATAGCGGTATGCCTCAATGGGTGCTAGTCTTTATGAACGCAAATTGACACGGGCGATCGCGTCTCTCTAGAGGCAGAACAATGATACGAGTGCCATGATGATTCACAGTAGCGCAATCCGGCTGGGGAACGACAAGCGATCGCGATCGCACCCCGATTCGCTTTCCTGTCACACCGATTCCATGTGACAGTGCCTACAATGTGCCTAAGTCGCTTAGGAGGAGAGCGCCAGTTATGTCAGACCCGGTCAAATATTCCTTGCGTACCAACCCATTTACCACCTATCGCGATCCGCAAACCGGTCGCTGGACGATCGTTAACGTGATGAGTGCCAAGTCTTCAACGGGCGATCGCGCCACTGCCAGCAGCGCTCAACGCAGCTAGGTGGCTCGACGATCCGAGTTACAGATCGACTCAATTAAGAAACCCATATCATATAAAAACTATTGTGTCAACCCATGCTGGAGCGCGTAACGCACGAGTTCGGTGCGGCTATTCGTTCCGGTTTTGCTGAATAGGCGACTGACGTACTTTTCGACATTCCGAACGCTGGTATCGAGACGGCGCGCAATTTCTTTATTCATTAACCCTTCCGCTACCAATTCGAGGACGCTTTGTTCTCGCGGCGTCAAGTCGATCGAAATCGGAGCGGGAGACTGAGGAATGGCGTTACGATGGGTCAGCAGCGACTTAATTTCCTGCATTTGACGGGCGAGATCGGCAATATCCGCCTGCTCTCCTCCTTCCCCCTCTCCCGGTTGAGTGCTGGCGGCGCGACGTTGGAGCAAGTTTTCCACAATTGCCACTAATTCGTCGGGGTCGAACGGCTTGGAAATATAGGCATCGCACCCGGCTTGGTAACCTTGAATGCGATCGGCGGTCATCCCTCGCGCGGTCAAAAACACCACCGGAAGCGCCTGAAACCGGGGATCCTCGCGCATTTTCTTCAGGAGTTCGTAGCCATCGACCTGGGGCATCATAATATCGGTGATGACCAAATCGGGGGGATTTTGCTGGAGCTTTTCCCATCCCTCTTGACCGTTACTGGCGAGATCGACAGTAAATCCACTGTCCTCTAAATAAGCGTGGACGGCTTCGCGCAAGCCCGGTTCGTCGTCAACCAGTAACAATCGTTGTGACATTGGCGTTTCCTTTCTGCTACTACTGTTACTTTACCAAAACTAGGCGGGGGGGCTTCCGGGAAGGGAGCAGGGGGATGTAGGGATTGGGTCTCCAAACCCTGGCACCAAAATCCAAATCCTTCCCAATTTCGTCATCGCCGCGATTCCTCTATTTAGAAATAAAGTGAACCCAGAAACTCCCATCGGGAATGCAAGTTCGGCGAATCAGGCGATAGGAATAGTGCAAGTACTTCCCGCTCAAATCCGTGCGGTAGCCGCCGGGGAACCATTCGCCATAGGGATCGTGGACGTAAAATCCGTTTTCGTCGTATCCCACCACCACGACAATATGCCCGAACGAGGTGAAATAACCGTGAATCACCGCCGGGTTTAAATCCGCCAGCCAGTTTTTCACCTCATCAATGGTCGCATTGGTGCGAAACTCGTCTTGCAAGCCGTAATCCCGCACGATTTTAGCCAGGTCGTAAGGACTGTGGCGGCTCAACCCGTTATCGAGGGCGTAGCGATAGAGTTCGTCTTCAAATTGGCTGGCGTTGGTACGCTGCGGGATGCGGAAGTATTGCAAGCACATCGCCATCGAGGTGACGTTGCACGCTCCGGTGGGATTCTCGAAGTTATCGAGTTGCGAGAGATAGTCGATCTCGAGCTGAATCCGACGGGGACGGGGTTTGGGAAATACTTTCGACCCGTGCATCGCCATCCCTTCGCCGAGAATTTCGACGTGCTGGTCGAAGGCGTACCAGGTATCGAACCCTTTAAACGAGTCTTTGGCAAAGGTAAGCCGGACGTGATTGCGCTCTCGGGAAAACGTGCTGAGGGGAAATTCTTGGTTTCCCGTCACGTTGTATTTCTCCGAGTCCGCCAGGTCAAACGACTGGATGGGTTTGCGCTTTAAAACCGTGTCTCTGAGGGTCTTGAGGACTAGAGCCATAGGTCGATGGAGATAGGGGATAGGGAGATGGGGAGATAGGGAGAGACAGACTGTAGACCTCTATCCCTATTCTGGTTCCGAAACGCTAAAGCGTTTGCTACGAACTATCATCCCATCATCTCTGTTCTAAAGGGTCAGCGATTGGGCGTCGTTTTCGATTAATTGCGCCAAATCTTGCAAGAATGCGGCTGCGTGCGCCCCGTAGATAATCCGGTGGTCGCAGGTGATGTTGACTTGCATCTGACGCCGGACGCCGAGCATTCCGTCGTCGGTGGCGACCACTTGGGGACGGGACGCGCCAATTGCCAGAATCGACCCTTGACCCGGCGGTAGAATGGCATCGAAGCGATCGACGCCGAACATTCCCAGGTTGGAGAGGGTAAAGGTGCCGCTGCTGTATTCTTCCGGCTGCAATTGCTTGGTGCGCGCCCGTTCGACCAATCCTTTCCAGTTGCGCGAGAGGGAGTAAATGTCGAGGCTATCGGCTTGTTGCAAGACTGGGGTAATTAAACCGCCGTCTCCCATGGCGACCGCCACGGCAATGTTAATCCCGGAATGGTATTGAATGCCGTTGTCGGCGTAGCTGGCGTTGAGTAACGGATGCTTCTGTAGGGTCACCGCCACGGCTTTGGCGAGTAACGCGGTCATGGTGACGCCTTTGGACTTAATCTGCTTGTAGAGCTTGTCGAGATGGTTCGTGGTAATGGTGTATCCGACGCGGTAGGTGGGAACTTGTACCGTGGCGACCATGTTCCGAACCACCGACTTTTGCAGCGTGTTCATCGGGACGGTTTCGCCCAGGGGAACGCCAGCAGCGGGAGCGGGAGCGGGAATCGGGGCGGGTGCAGCAGTCGGTTGGGGAGCCGGTGCGGGTGCGGCGGTGGGTTGTGGGGCTTTTCCGGCGGCGGATTCGATGTCTTCGGCGACGATCCGACCGTAGGGACCGCTGCCTTGAATGGTGTTGAGATCGACTTTGTATTCTTTTGCCAGTTTGCGGGCGCGGGGGGAGGCGATGACCCGACCGTTACGGCGATTGGAGGCTGCGGGTTCGGGGGTCGGTGCGGGTTCGGGTGCGGGTGCGGCGGTTTGAGGCTGGCTGGCTGGGGTGCTGGCGGTGTCGCCTCCGGCTTGGGAGGCTTTTTGTTGTGCCTGTTGTTTGGCGGTTTCGATTTCGGCTTCGGTTTCGGCGACTAGGGCGATCGCTTCTCCAACGGGAGCGGTTCCGCCTTCGGAAACGATGATTTCGGCGAGATAGCCTTCGTAGAAGGACTCGACATCCATGTCGGCTTTATCGGATTCGACAACCACGACGGTTTCGCCTTTTTCGACCTTGTCCCCTGGAGATTTGACCCAAGAGACAATCTTGCCTTCGGTCATGGTGGAACTGAGGGCGGGCATGAAGACTTCGTTAATCATGGAGGGGTTCCCGAATCGATAAAACTACAACGCGGCAAGATTGCATTTTATACCGATCGCGCCCGTCTAAAACAAGAAATAGCCGTTGAATTCAACTCGCGCGGCGATCGCCCCCGGTGGAGTCCTGTCGGAGCGATCGCGGATGGAGACTACAATTCGCCGCGAATTTCTTCGATGGTACCGTCGCGCAGGAGAATTTCGACCTGCATTTTGCCGATTAAATTATCGCCTTGACCGACTTGGAAGAAGCTCTCGATTTGTCCCTGGCTGACTTCTTGCTCGAGTTCGAGGGTTTGAACTTGTTGAAGCTGTTGCAGGACTTGGTTTTTCTGTTCGAGCAGCTTGCTCTTTCTTTGGTTGATCTGGTTGTTGACGTTTTCGATTTGCTGTTGCACCTGGGGACCGGGCGGTTGCAGGTTTTGCTTTTGCAGTTCCGATACCGCTCGCTGTCCCTGCATTTCGATTTGTTGTAGTTGACCGTCGAGTTGGTTGATTTGAGTTTGCAGGTGTTGTTGTGCTTCTTCTTTCCAACGGGGCGTGACAACGGCTTTGACGTTAATGGCTCGTTTTAAGAGGAGTTGCGAAGAGTTGACTTCCATGATTCCTTATGGTATGTCTAAGTGGACAAAGCTGAAACGCCTCGGGCGTCTTCAACGGGATGACTCAAACATCCCGTCAATCATATCGCGGTAGCGCTCCGTTACAACGGGTCGCTTAATTTTCAAGGTTTGGGTCATCGTGCCGTTTTCAATGGAGAACGGTTCGGCGATGAGTTCAAACGGACCAATTCGGTCGTCCGGGCGATATCCGGGGCGATTTTTCACTTCCCGATTGAGTTCTTGCCGAAATAAATCGACGACAGTTTGACTCTTCAAGTCGATTTCGGTCAAATCCGCGCGATCTGTGGCAATTTCAGGCAGGTTCGGGACTGATTCGGGGAACTTAATCCGCTCCCCACGGGCGATCGCCCATCGTTGCAAGTTTTCGAAGTTGGGGACGATCAGCGCGCCTAGGGATTTGCAATCTTGTCCGACGAGCATAATCTGGTCGATGTAGGAACTGCGCGCGCAAGCGTCTTCGATCGGCTGCGGTTCGATATTTTCGCCGTTACTGAGGACGATGGTATCTTTGGCGCGACCGGTGAGGATGAGGTCTTCGGTGGGACTGAGCCAACCTAAGTCGCCGGTATCGAACCATCCCTCGGGGTCGATCGCCTTTTGGGTGGCTTCGGGGTTGCGATAGTAGCCGCGCATGATTTGCGCTCCCCGTGCGAGGACTAAACCGCGATCGCCGATTTGCAAGGTTTGGCGAGTCTCGGGATCGACGATGCGGATTTCGGTTTGAGCGATCGCGCGTCCCGAGGATCCTTTCAAATTATGCCAGGAACGGCGCGCGGTGAGGACGGGAGAGGTTTCGGTCAACCCGTAACCGACGAGTAGTTCGATCCCGACAATTTCGAAGAAGGTATCGAGATACATTCCCAGGGAGCCGCCACCGCTGATGACCGTGCGCAGTTGTCCTCCGGTGGCTGCGCGAACTTTGCGATAGACCAATCGATCCGCGATCGCGTGGATGGGGGAGAGCAACAGAGCTTTCAAACTCGCGATCGCCTTTTGCAATCCCGATGGCGGATCGAGATCTAGGGTCAATCCTCGCGCGATCCGTCGTGCTTCTACGTATTGCTGGCTGGCGTTGAAGAAGAAATCGACCAGCTTTTGACGGGTTTCGGATTGTTCCTGAAATTGCTTTTGCGCCGCGTCGTGAATCGATTCCCAAATGCGCGGGACGCTGACCATGAGATTGGGTCGGTACTGTCGAAAATCTTTCTTGAAATAGCGGATGCTGGTATAGATTTGAGTACACCCCTGACCTAAGACGAAATATTCGACAGTGCGCTCGTAAACGTGCCAACTGGGAAGGATACTCAACACGCGATCGCCCGGTTGCGGCGCAAACACCGAGCCAAAGGTCGAAATTTGATGCAATAAGTTCCCGTGGGTCAGCATTGCGCCTTTGGGTTTCCCCGTCGTTCCCGACGTGTAAATTAGCGTGGCGAGGGTGTCGCGATTTTGCTGGGGTGGCTCGAATTCGGTCGTTTGACCTTGTTGGAGCAGTTGGGAATAGTTGCAGATTTTGAGAGAATCGTCGTTCGGCGGTTCTTCGTCCGAGAGCAGCACCACCCACGCGATGGGGAGGTCGTCGAATTGGGTTTCGCTGTCGGAAGGCGATCGCAGTTTGTTCAGCGTCGCCAGGTTTTCCACTACTAACGCCGTACTCCCGCTGTGGCGGAGGATGTAGAGCAATTCGTCGCGATCGGCACTGGCAGAACGCACCACGTTGGCGGCGCCGGCAGTAATGATACCGCGATCGGCAATGCACCAGCGAGGGCTATTATCGGCGATTAACGCAATGCGAGGCGGGTCGGGGTCGCCTGCGTCGGCTGCAATCCCCAAGGCGTGCAACCCGGCGGCAAAGTGCAGTGTGGCGTCGGCGAGTTGCGCGTAGGTGAGTTGGACTTCGGGGTTGGCGTGGGGGTCGTACAATGCCACCACGCTCGCAAATTTCCCAGCGGCGATCGCCCAAGCTTCGGATAGGGAGTTGGCTTGGGAATAATCGACTAACCGTTTGAGGTTGGCGCGCTCTTGGGGAGAGAGGTCGAGCGCTTTGGAGATTGCAGAACGAGTCATAACCAGATGTGCCAGCAATTTTAACAACTTTAGTATCTGCGATGGCATTCTGGAAATGTGCCAGTTTACAGACAGTTATCGAACTGTACGTCTTTGATGCTATAAGATTGCTACAAAGTTAAATAACTTTTGATTGATTTTAACGGAGCGATCGCGCTGAAACGGGTAGAGATTAAACAGAATTTGCTGTGTCGTGCACCGACTGAAGGAAATCGACGGTCTCTAAAATTACTGGAGTTTTGCGTAAGTTTTCTAAATTTTCGTGATTTAGCTTTTTCAAGATTTGAAATTTTACTTCGTCTTTTGGGAATTCAGAAGAGTGTGGTATTAGTAGCTCTTCTAGTCTCTGCCTGGGACTGGAAGAAAAGGGATAGACGCTGGTTCTGCCACTTTTATGAAAAAATACATGTCCCAAATTTCGCAAAAAAACTTCGACCTCTTCATATTTTAGCAAACGTGAAAGAAGACTAATATCTTCAAAAAATAACTGCTCTATTTGAGGGACTGCCAGAATCACTTTTACTAACGTATTACCAGAGACACCTTTAACAACTTCTTCAATATTTTGACGGCGCTCTCGAACAAATTCTGGTAAATTCGATCCTGCATCAACTACAATAGCGACTGGAACTTGACGACAAACTAGCAGAGAACGAGCCATTGATTTGACAGCAGATAGTCTTCCCGCTGCAATTACTTCTACGTCATCGATCGATGGTTTTGGTAAAATAGTTTTCAGTAATTGTGCGTGAAATTTTTCATGGGTAACGATGTAAGCTTTCATGGTATATCTATCTCCCTAATATCATAATCAGTTAATCCATATTCTACGCAAGCTCTGTATTTTACAATTAGAAATTCACAAATTTTTTCTTCATGCAATACATATTCTATTTCCTCTCCAGACCAAAGAAGAATTGACTGTGGTAGCGAAAAGAATGAAAGATAGCGAGCGGAGTCGGTAAAACCAGTTCTACTAAACACCAGTCCGACTGTACCTGTGGGACGACGTAAAAGTTGGTTGCGCAGTTTGGAAACAGGGGTAGAATCAACGTTTGAATCTGCAAAATCTTTGCTTTCAACTAGGCAAGAAAGTCCAGAATAATAAACAACCCCATCAATTTGCTCGACTTCTGTTTCAAGTAATAAAACTGGATAAGGAAATTTTACGTCTGCATCATCTAGTTGAAAAGCGCGTAAAATCAAATATTCTAAGGCTTTTCCAGGTTGCCAGTTTGGAGTATTACGTTGCTGAATTTGTTCCCATAGTTTATGTAAATCAGACCATCCAAATGACTGAATTCTGTTCTTGTATTGTTCATCTATTGTCAAGCATCGTTCCCCAACAATATGCCGACTTTTACTTAATTAGTATAACATGATTTTACGATCCAATCAATTTACCTATGTTTAGATTAATATACAGTCTCAAAATTTATTCAAACAACCAATCGAACAATTCTCCAACTGTTAACTGAAATTCACTCGCAAAGTCGGGAACTGGGAGTTGTTGCGCTGCATTGTCAAACACTTGCATTTTTTGTGCCGAGTCATACGCAAAAACAGTTTGTTCGCCTGGATCGACGAGCCAACCCAGTTGAGTGCCATACTGCAAGCAGCGTAGAATTTTCTTCGTGACCTTGGTTTGACTTTGGTTGGTCGATAAAATTTCAATAATCCAATCGGGAGTCACGGGAAAAACATTAGCAATTTCACCATTGGCTTCGCGCGGAATTCGATCCCAAACTAGGACAGCGATATCGGGAACGATAGAAAATCCGCCAAAAGTACAGCGTGATTCTGGAAAAGCACGAGCGATTCGCTGGCGTTTTAAGTATGCATTAAGCGCAGTCGTCAATTCGGACTGGATGACACTGTGTTTGCCTTGTGGCATTGGCTTTTGAATAATTTCCCCATCAATATATTCGCTCGCGGGTTCGGTTTCTGGTAATTCTAGGAATTCTTCTAGGGTGAGAGATTGAGCTGAAATCTTGACCATAATACAAAAATACAAATATCAATTTTATTTAAATTATCTTGAATCCAATAGATTTATTAACGATCGCGCCGCCACAATCCCCGCACCAATCGAATTTCGGTCTTTGAATATTCCTCCCCCAGATGTTCTTTCAGTTGCTTGAACGAATCGTCGCCAACCGCATTTAAAGCCTCTAAAATGACCTGCTGGCGTTCCGGTGCGACCAGGCGATCGAGATCCACGGGTTGATTGGTTTCAATTAAACTGGCGAGGTGGCGCACTACGTTGGTCAAACGTAAATTACGCTCCTTCGCGATCGCCTCTAAACTCCAACCTTTTTGATGCAATTCTAAGGTATAAAGATGATTTCCCGATAGTTCGGTCGATGGCGCTGAATCGGATGAATTGTTTTGGTGCAACGCCGCGCGCACTAATTTAATTTCGCCATAGTCATAGCGTTGGTTCAACTGTTCGTAAATCGCTTTCACCGACTCAGAATTAATGGTTCGGATCGCCTGTGCGATTTCGACTTGCGTGGGTTTGGCGACTAAGCGATCGATATCCACCGATTGGTTCATTTCAATTAACGTCGCTAAATGTCCGGCGATGGTGCTGGGTTTGAGATTGCGTTGCATGGCGATCGCGTCGATTCCCAACCCTTGATTGTACAAGTCTAAAGTTTCCAGTTGCGTGTCCGATGGCGTCTGCGATCGCGACTTATTCGACGATTTCGAGCGAGAACTCGCTGGCTGGCAATAATCTCGAATTAGCTTAACAAATGGCTTGCCATAGCGTTCGAGTTTGTAATCTCCAACTCCCGATAACTTGGCAAAGTCTGCTTGAGTTTGCGGTTGCTTTTGCGACATTAACCGCAGCGTCGAATCGGCAAACACCATATACGGCGGAACCGATTGTTGGTCGGCAATTTGCTTGCGCAAGACCTTCAATTTATCGAATAAAATCTCAGCTTCAGCCGACGCATTTTCATTCACGATCGCATCGACAGGATGCACGGGAACCGCCACCATAACCGATCGCTGGCGTCGCATCACTTCCCAACTGAGAGCGTTCAGTTTCAACACCGGAAATCCATCGGTGGTTTCGTCTACCAATCCTTGATGCAACAGCGATCGCGCCAGGATCTTCCATTCTTCCACGCTTTTATCTTTACCAATTCCATAGGTCGATAACTCGTGATGTCTGCGCCGAATCACCTTCTCGCTTTTCGACCCCCGCAAAACGTCGATAATGTGATTGGTGCCGAATTTTTCCCGACACCGCGCCACGCACGAGAGAAACTTCATCGCCTCAATCGTCCAATCTTCAAGGGGTTTGGGGTGGCGACAATTATCGCAGCGATCGCAATTTCCCGGAAAACTTTCGCCAAAATACCCCAGTTGAATCGTGCGGCGACAATCAGTTCCTTCAGCGTAATCGACCACCCGACGCAACTGTTGGCGCGCAATTCGCTGTTCGTGGGGATCGGGTTTTTGACCGATAATGTATTCGATTTTACCCAAATCCGCGTAACTGAAAAACAGAGTACAGCGTGCGGGTTCGCCGTCCCGTCCGGCGCGTCCGGATTCTTGATAGTAGCCTTCTAAGTTTCGGGGCAAATCGTAGTGAATTACAAATCGAACGTCGGGTTTGTTAATCCCCATCCCAAACGCGATCGTTGCCACAATCACCGGAGCGTCATCCCGAATAAATCGAGTGTGGTTGGTGGTGCGTTCCTCGTCGCTCATTCCGGCGTGATAGGGTAAGGCTGCAATTCCGTCTCGTTGCAGTTTAAACGCCGTATCTTCGACCTTGCGGCGACTGAGACAGTAGACGATCCCCGAACCGTCGGCTTGCTGGATTAAATTCAATAATTCCCGATAGGAATGGCGAGTTTTGGGTCGGACTTCGTAATATAAATTCTTGCGATTGAAGCTGGCGACGTGAACTTTGGGTTGGCGCAGGTGCAGTTGTTGGATAATATCTTGACGCACGCGATCGGTCGCCGTCGCCGTCAGCGCGATGGTGGGAATGTCGGGATAGCGCTGGCGCAGTTGGTACAATTGGCGGTATTCCGGGCGAAAGTCGTGTCCCCACTCGGAAACGCAGTGCGCCTCGTCAATGGCGATCGCTCCCAGACCCACTTCCGCACGGACGCGATCGAGAAAGTCTAAAAATCGGTCGGAGAGCAACCGTTCTGGCGCGACGTAGAGCAGTTTCGTCCGACCGCTCAAAATGTCTTGCTGGCGCGATCGCGTTTCGTCGAGATTGAGGGTACTGTTGAGAAAAGTGGCAGCGATCCCGTTGTTTTGCAGCGCGTCCACTTGATCTTGCATGAGCGCGATCAGCGGCGACACCACCACCGTCAACCCCGCTTTCAGCAGCGCCGGAAGCTGGAAACACAGGGATTTTCCGCCGCCAGTTGGCATCACGACGAGCAAATCGCGATTTTGTAGCGCCGTTTCGATAATTTCTCGCTGACCCGGACGAAAGCTGTCGTACCCGAAATATTGCTTCAGCGCGCGATCGAGGCGATCGGATTGAGTAGAACTAACGGACATCAACACCGCTGCATTGTGGACTGCTTCACCATTGTAATAAGATTTTGAGGTCGATTTGCCGTTAACCCAAGCCTTCAATTAATTCTCCCGAGAAACGAGCGTCAACAACCCCGCTCCTGACCCGATTCCGCCCCTCTTCC
>CAYQUF010000061.1:0-7140 GCA_964420595.1 uncultured bacterium | reverse complement strand
TCCCGAGAAACGAGCGTCAACAACCCCGCTCCTGACCCGATTCCGCCCCTCTTCCTTAACCGTATAAAGAGCCGCATCAGCACGAGCTATCAGTGTTTCGAGGGTTTCACCTATAGCGGTCGTCGTTGAAACGCCAAAGCTAGCCGTGACTTGACCGACCTTTGGGTGCTTGTAAGCCGCTAGACGAGCGCGTAGCTGTTCTGCTTTTTGAGTCACTTCTGCGGAGTTAGAGGTAGACAATAACACTAGTAAAAACTCTTCTCCGCCCCAGCGGGCCACTATATCAGTCTCGGGAAGGTCTTGCTTGAGCAGTTTAGCGATTTCTACTAAGATGCAATCCCCGATACCGTGACCGTAGTTATCGTTAATGAACTTAAACCGATCCACATCGACTAAAATAACTCCTATACAGTTTTGCTGACCTAGTTTTTGGCTATCAAGGGCAGCTTGAAGCAGACAAGTTGCTGCACGGCGATTGGCAAGATTGGTCAGGTGGTCGATATCTGCTGTCTTTGCTTTGACCTTGGCGATCGCAAAGGATTCTTGTAGGGTTGACACTGCCAGAAATACTACAATATAAATAAGATGGGACATGACCACATGAAGCCAATAGGGGAATTGTTGTTCGATCGGTGGCAAATCTAGTTCCTGGTAGGTATTAATCAGGATCGAGGTTAAGAGAGAGCCATAAATAAAGAGCGATATTAAGAGAGCTTGGTGCTTTTTACAAAAAATAAATAGAAGGGTATAGACGAGTGGAAACCACTGAGAAAATGTCGCTAAACTATACCCATCGCTTAAGGGAATATAGCCCCAAATCATGGCCTGCATAAAGATGACAGCGTAGCAACAGATGACGCCAATCGTCCCGATGAGGGCTAGGTTGTAATATTGAGGCCACCACTGCAACAGAGCCAGGGAAAGGGTCATCAAGGGAATCATAATTGGGTATGCCACTCGATCCACGGCGTTGACCTCATGTCGTATGTTGCTTTCACTGAGCCAAGCCAGAAGAAGAGCCAGAATCAAGATAGCAAAGAAAATTTTAAGTAAGTTCCTCTGTAACTCTTGCAGATTTACCAATGGTTCTGTTCCTTTTTCTATCAGTCCTTTAGCCGTTGCACCTTCCTAAGTCACTGTTCGAGTAAGGCTTGTTGTTGCAGCCTCAACGCCACCAACTCCGATTTGGAGAGTTGGTGCAATTCTTCTGGGTTTTTAGGGATGGCTGGTCGTTTGATGCCCATAACTCCAAGCTACGGCTCTTGGCTCGTGTCTCCCCCCCACCTGAACAAGTTACCTTTAGTTTATCCTCTAACCTCCTGAATGGCTACCGTTCTATTGAATTGAGTCGTTCATTAACTAGATTTTTTGTCAAATAACAATTTATCGATCGCATTTGATAAACCGATCGGCACTCTCAATCAATTTTTGTCGTATTTTTCGATAGGATGAATCGATTGGCTATGCTCGCCTTACGATATTTTTTGTATTTTTTGTATCTTTGTGGTTCAATTTAAAAATGGCTGACCGACGAGATGCTTTCTAACCTGAATGATGAAAATTGCCACCTGGAATGTGAACTCAATTCGCACCCGCGCCGAGCAAGTGACTGACTGGTTGCAGGAAAATCCGGTCGAAGTGTTGTGCTTGCAAGAAACAAAGGTTGTCGATAAAGACTTTCCCAAATCGCCGTTTGAAGATTTAGGCTATCAGCTCTCTATTTCCGGACAAAAAGCGTACAATGGCGTGGCAATTTTGAGTCGCAATCCCCTCGAAGATGTCAGTACCGGATTTGCTCCAGTTCTCGGAGACGACGCCACGGAATTAGACGCTCAAAAACGAGTCATTTCCGGTCGAATTGGCGACATTCGCGTCGTCGATCTCTACATTCCCAATGGTTCGTCGGTGGGAAGCGAGAAATACGAGTACAAACTCCAATGGCTCGACGCGCTCCAAAATTATCTCAAAATACTACTTGACAAAGAAAATGAGATATGTATCTGCGGTGACTTTAACATCGCCCCCGAGGATCGCGACATCTACCAACCCAAAACCGGACAAGCGCATATCATGGCATCGGACGCCGAACGTCAAGCCTTACGGGCGATCGCGGATTTGGGATTCTTCGACGCCTTTCGCAAATTTACCGACGACGGCACTCACTTTAGCTGGTGGGACTATCGCCGCCAGGGATTCCAACGCAATCGGGGGTGGCGCATCGACCATCATTTCCTGACAAAACCGCTCTACGATCGCGCCGTTGGCTGTACCATCGACATCAATCCGCGCCGCCAAACCAAACCCAGCGACCACGCACCCGTCATACTAGAGATTAGTTGACGAATTCACCTGCGGGGTTTTATGTACTTAGTGACTGGTGCCACTGGCGGACTGGGTCGCCGGATCGTACGCTATCTGCGCGATCGCGATCTTCCCGTCCGAGCCTTCGTCCGTCTCACCTCTCGCTACAGCGAACTGGAACAGCGAGGCGCAGACATCTTCATCGGCGACTTACAACTAGACAAAGACATTCGCAAAGCCTGCACCGACGTCCGCTACATCATCAGCGCTCACGGTTCCAACGAAGCCAGCGGCGGCGCGCAAGCACTCGATTACCGCGCCAACGTCGAACTGATCGACTGCGCTCGCGAGATGGGAATCGAACATTTCACCTATACCTCCGTCCTGGGTGCCGAACGCGGTTACGAAGACTCTCCCGTGTTCAAAGCCAAGCGAGAGGTGGAAAAATACCTGCAAAGCAGCGGTTTGAATTACACCATCCTGCGTCCGTCTGGCTTTGCGTCCAACTTGCTTCCCCTCGCCGAGCGATTCGAGCAAACCGGAATTTACTTGCTCCTCGGCGAAGCCTCCACCCGCACCTCCATTGTCAGTACCGATGATTTAGCCAAAATTGCTGCCGAATCCCCCACCACCGAAGGCGCGCGCAACCAAACCCTCCCCGTCGGCGGACCGGAAATTATGGCACGCGAAGACATTCCCAAAACCTTCGGTCGCGTGTTTGGCAAAGAACCCATTATTATCAACCCGCCGCTATTCCTGTTTGACGGATTGCGCAACGCCTTGGGACTGGTCAATCCCGACTTGCAACGATCCTTGGGAACCCTGCGCGTCCTCCTCGCCAACGAATTTTTCTGCACCCCCGAAGAAGTCGAGCGAGTCGAGTCGATTTTTAATATGAAGATGGAGCGGCTCGAAGATTTCGTCCATCGCTATCTCGGGACTTAATCGCGATCGCAACTTTACCGTTGGTTTTCCCCGGTCGGATAGCAAAGCGTGCGAGATCGCTATCCGATCGCTCAAACGGTATCATGGGAAAGGAGGTTATAGATGTCCGAAGCAACCAGCGACCAAGACGCTTTTAAGGCAGGATTAAAGCAAGGATGGCAGCAAGGCTTGCAAGCCGGAATCGATCGCGCCGAGCAACGCGCTTGGGAACGCGGTCGGGAACAAGGTCAAATTGAAGGGTTGAAACTTGCCGTCTACGAGACGTTAGAAATTAAATTCGGTTCGGTACCGACCTTAGTCACTCCAGCGATGAAGGGATTGAACTTGGAGGCGTTGAGGGCGTTACTCCACAAAGCCCTCACCTGCGAGACTATCATGGAATTTATCGTCGCCCTCTCGGGCACCACTCCCCTCAACCCCAGCGATCGATCGGTTCCCCAGTGACTTCGCTTTTGAGTCGAGATTGATAAAATACACTTGACTCAATGCGTGCAAGCGCTTCCATCCCGAACGGCAGCAGGGAAACTTGCTAGACTCTGGGGAACGCTACCGTTCTCCGAACCGTAGGTGCAAGAACGTTTGAACCTTTTGCGCCAATGCAATCCAAATCGCTCCTAGCGAACAACTCGGCGCGATCGCCGCTTTCTTGGTTTTCCCCGCTTCCGCATCGGCAATCTCAATCTAATAGACGCTACTAGCATCTTAATTGCAAATGACAACAGAGACTCAACAAATAGCATCTCAATTGCAAATGACAACAGATACTCAACAACTCGCCCAAACCTTTGAAGACTTTAATTTTCGTCCGGAGATTCTAGCGGGAGTCAACGAAGCGGGATTTAAAGTTCCCAGTCCGATCCAGCAACACGCCATTCCCATCATTATGGACGGGAAGGACGTCATCGCTCAAGCTCAAACGGGAACGGGGAAAACTGCGGCGTTCGGTCTTCCGGCGATGAATACCGTCTGCGAAACCAGCCAAGTCGGCATTTTGGTGATCGTTCCCACCCGGGAGTTAGCCTCCCAGGTCAGCGACGAACTGTATCGCCTCGGACGCAAAGCCGGAATTCGCACGGTCGCCGTGTATGGCGGTCAGTCCATCGGTCGCCAAGTCCAACTGATCGAGCGCGGTCCCCAAGTGGTCACCGCCACGCCGGGACGATTGCTGGATCACTTGCGATCGAACCGCCTGTCTAACTTCAATCCCTCTATCGTCATTCTCGACGAAGCCGATGAAATGTTGGATATGGGATTTATCGAAGATATCGAAGCCATCTTCGAATACTTGCCCAAAGAACGCCAAACGCTGCTATTCTCGGCGACCGTTCCCAGCGCGATTCGTCGGTTGAGCAAAAAGATCCTTAAAGATCCCGTCGCGATCGATATTACGCCGAAGGAACTGACCACCAACGTCGATATTACTCAACGCTATTACGTGATTGAGGAACAAGAGCGGGAAGAAGCTCTGGTGCGGCTGATCGATACGGAGGCTCCCCACAAGGTGTTGATTTTCTGTCGGACGAAAAAAGAAACCGACGGTCTGTGTACGACGCTGGTATCGCGCGGATATGCGGCGAGTTCTCTGCACGGGGACATGCAGCAGCGCCAGCGCAACGAAACCATCGACAGTTTCAAAAAGGGACGGATCGATTTATTAATTGCCACGGATGTCGCCGCGCGGGGGTTGGATATTAACGACGTGACCCACGTGATTAACTATCACATTCCGTTCAATTCCGACAGCTACATCCACCGCATCGGTCGCACGGGTCGCGCCGGGAAAAAGGGAACGGCGATTACGTTAGTGACGCCGCTGGAGTTTAAGGAACTCAGCCGGATTATGAAGTCGTCTGGCGCGCCGATTGGCTATGAAGAAGTGCCGACAATTCACGAGGCAAAACGACAGTATCAAAACGACCTGTTGACTAAACTACAGCAACAGCACATTCACGACGATTCGATGGATATTTTGCAGCAGCTTGAGGAGGAGGAAGATCTCAGCCAACTAGCGTGTAAAGCGATTTCGATGCTGCTCGAACAGCAACCGGTCGCCGGACCGAGCCAAATTGGATTTAGCTCTCAAGAAGTCGAGCGCATGATGCACAAGTTCCACCGCAAGCGCAGCTCTAAGAATAAGAATAATCGGCGTCCGCGCTTGAAACGGAGCAATAATAACCGGCGGCGCAAATAACCTCGGTCTTATTGTTCCTGCCAAGGACTAATTTCGATCTGACCGCCCGAGGTAAAAATGAGGGTGAATTGGGCGAGGGGTTCTTGGATAGGAACGGAGCGAAATAACTCGGGTAGGGGCGTATCTTGGAATCGCCGTTCGGCAACTTTGTTGAGCGGTTCGTAATCCGCGATCGCCCCATCTTTTGTGACTTTAATCCGATAAACTAAGTCGCGATCGAATTGAGCGATCGTCCAGCGATCGTCAATTTTGGTGTAGATTTCCTGTTGCAATTGCGCGATCGCATTTGGATCGGTGATTTCCGAGGGCAGCGATTCGAGAATTTGCCAAATGAGTTGATATTGAAAATACGTTTCGGGTTTGGCTTGCTTGCAGGTATTAATGATATCCATTGGGGTTTGAACGGCGAGATCGCCGGGCGGTTGTTGTGCCACACCTTGTTGCATCCCGGCAATAATACCTTGTTTCAAGGTATCGAATAGGTTATTGCCAAGGGTTTCATTTTGAACGACGGATAAATAACAGTTTGCCATCCCCGATCGCGCGTTGGAATCGAGTTGTTCTTCGAGCAAATTGGCTTGTTTGAACTTACTTTTCGCCGGTTCGATTTGTTTGATGGCGAGAGCGGCTAATCCGAGATTGGTATAGATATCGGTTTTAAGTTTTAAATTAGAAACTTCGGGTCGTTCGTCGAGATATTTAATTGCCAATCGGAAGAAAAATTGCGCTTCTTCGATGCGATTGGGCAGGATCTCGGTTTCGCGATCGCTCGTTTGAAACGCTTGCAGCAGCAGCACGCGCCCCACGCCATTGAGCGAGGCAGGATCGTTGGCGGGTAACCCTTGTTCGTAGTACTCTCGTGCCTGTTGGAGTTTGCCCAGGGCTTCGTAAATTCTGCCCAATCCCACGTAAATATCGGGGTTGTCGGGAGTAAAATTCAACGCCCGCTGGTACTGTTCTTCGCCCTCCAACCAGCGCTCGTTGTTGACGTATTCTTGAGCTTTGGGCAAGTAGTAATACTCGCTGACTTTATCTAAATTCGCTCGCACGACGTGAGACACTCCCAACAACCCCAAAGCAGCAAAACAGGTTAATTCGGCGTGCCATTTAGGGCGAATATTCAAACTGGCTAATACATTTTCAACCCCTCGCTTGCCTTGTTTGGTGAGTGCCCCGCCCGCGATCGTTACGATCCCCGCCCCTTGAAAAATCGTGGTAAACGATCCGACAAAATCGAACCCGTGGGCGGCGGAAAAGGCTCGCGCCGTTTGAGTAATATTTGCCGTGGCAAAGACGAGAAAAATGACGGTCAAAATATTCCACGCCCAATCGAACCGCGCCCATCCAGACTGCTGCGGCTGCGGCTGCTCCAGGTGCCACCACCACGCCGATTCGGGGGGACGCAGGCTTTGACGGCATTCGAGCAGACCGTCGCGAGTTGCGATCGCCCCTGCGTGTTGTTTGAGACGGCGATCCAGTTCCACCAATTGAGCGAGGGTTTTGCCGGAGGTGGCATAGGTGTCCTGGAGAATGCGCTCGACGGTATCTCGGGCGTGCAGCACTTCAAGAACGCGATCGAGGGGGAGGTTTGGGGTCGAGGGATCGATCGCGTCTAAGGCAGCTTGATAGCGAGCGATCGCGCGGTCTAGGGAGGGAGAATCCGCCATGTTACGCCGGGAAGAGTTTTCAGACGACAGCAAGAG